>NZ_JANYME010000008.1 GCF_026616895.1 Campylobacter sp. MG1 | reverse complement strand
TTTCGTTTAATTCTTCTATAATTTCCTCTTTATGTGGCATTTTAGGTTTGTAAGTTGTTCCGCCAATAACCACATCAAATTGCCTTATGTAGCCTGATTGATAGATTAAATTTGCACCTATAGTCTTATTTATTTTACAAATATAAGCAAAATCAATTTCAGGATAACTTATAGTATCAAAAAGAAAATACCAAGCATATTTAAGGTTGTTAATAGCTACAATATCATCTACCTTTAAGCTACTTATATTTACACCGTTATAAATGGCTTCTACTTGTGGAAAAGTTACATTAATGCCCTCAAGTCTCGCACTTTTATAGATATTATCTACGATATTTCTTTTTGCTAAACATATGTTGTATTCTAAGCTCATATGAAATTTATTTTTCATAATTATTAATCCCTTTTTTAATTTATATAATTTTATTTTAATATATTCATCTTTTTATTTTTGTAACTTAGAAATTTATTATAGTCAATACAATAATATGTAATACAAATAGTTAAAGTAAGATAAAATATTTTTTTATTTGCAGTAATTAGTATAATATTTTGTTTTTAGTTTAAGCTTTTAAAATCAATATTTTTATTAATAATATTTTAAATATTTTTTATATGGACATAATTTTGACAACTCATATGCTATAATGTGAAAAATTACAAGAAAGGAGAATAAATGAAAGCTATATTTTCTCTTATGGGGGGGGGATTTTACAAAAACTAAAATCACTTAACTTCATTAATTTTATTCAAAACTTTTCATTTATATTCAAAGGAACTTAGCAATGTTAGATAATTTTCCATGCACTGCATGTGGCTTATGCTGCAAGAGTATTAACGGAGTAAAAGAACTAGAAGAATTTAATTTAAATGGTGTTTGTATGCACCTAGCAGATGATAATACATGCAGGATTTATGAAAATCGTCCTATGGTTTGTAGGGTTGATGAATATTACGAAAGGTTTCTTAAAAAGTATATGAGTAAGGCTAAATATTACAACGAGAATATAAAAGTCTGCAATGCTTTACAAGATAAATTTAAAGTAGATAAAAAATATAAAATTAATTTAATTAAGGAGTTTTAAATGAGTATAGAACAAATTATCGCAGAAGAAAAAGCAAAGTTTGAAAAGGCAAATTCATATGCAAATATTATGATTTTAGGTCATACAGGTGCAGGCAAAAGCTCACTAATAAATCATGTTTTTGGCTCTAAAGTAGCAAATGTTAGCAATCATAAACCACAAACTGGAGAGTTTAATGTATTTTTAGGAAAAGATTTTAACAAAACTATAAATATTATCGATTCAGAAGGCTATGAATTAGCAGGCGAAGCAGATAGTTTTGTAAATAAAGTTAAAGATTTTCAAAATAAGCTTGAAAGTGGCAAGATAAATAATTGCGAAGGAAATATTCATGTAATTTGGTATTGCATATCTGCAAGTAAAACAAGAGTGGAAGATATGGATTTAAATATCGTAAAATTATTAAAGAAAAACTATAAAAATATTTTTGTAGTAATGACACAATGTGATGAAGATGATGCTAATTTAAGTATTCAAAAAGAATATGAGAAAATCTTAAATACAAAAATATATGCAGTTAGTAAAGATTTAGCTGATGAAGATACAGATTTAAATTCTTTATTAAATGATAGTGCAAATAGTATTAGTGATGATGATATACAAAAAGCTTTTGTAGCATCTCAAGAAAGAAGCATTGCATTAAAAGAACAACATGCTAAAACAATTATATTACGCTACACCTCGTTTTGTGTTGCTGCAGGAGCAAATCCTATACCTTTAGTAAGTGATACTGTAGTAATCACACCTACTCAAGTAGCAATGCTAGTGCATATTGGGCGTATATATGGAGTTGATATATCAAAAACAGCTTTAAAAAGCTTAGCAGCAGAAACTTTAGCTAGTAATTTAGGAAAAGCTTTAGCAGGTAACTTGCTTAAATTTACTGGGGTTGGAGCTATTGTAGGAAGTGCGATTACTGCAAGTGTAGCAGGTGTTATTACTTATGGAATGGGCTTTGCGTATTCAGAATATTGTAAAAAGAAATATCAAGATATTTTAGCGGGTAAAGTTGTAGATGATGATATTGTTGAAAATATTTGCCAAGTAATCAAACACTATATAGATACTATTAGTTGGGCGGATGTCAAAAAAGAACTACACAAAAATAAAGAAAATAAAAAAGATACTAAAGAAGATAACCAAGAAAAAGAAGATAAGGAATAAATATGCAATATCAAGAAGCTAGAGTATTGGTTATTGGCAAGACTGGTAATGGTAAAAGTTCTTTTATAAATTATCTTTTAGATGAAGCTAAAGCGCCTACTGGTATTGGTAAGCCTATTACACAAGAATTTAAAGAATATGAAAAAATAGTTGATGATAGACTAAGGCTTATTGTCACTGATAGTAAAGGGCTTGAATCAAACAAAGATGATTTTGAAAGTATTATTAAAAATATCAAATCATATATACAAAGCAAAAATAGTAGCGATAATGTAGCTGAGTTTTTTCATGTTGTTTTTTATTGCCTGAAATATAATACAAAAAGAATTGAAGAGCAAGAAATAAAATTAATCAAACAACTAAAAGAGCTTTTAAAATTTAATATTCACTTTATTATTACAGGTTGTGATAGTATTAAAAGTGCTGAAGAATTTAACGAATATGAAGAGCATATTAAAAAAGAGCTTGGAAAAGATACAAGATTATATAAAGTATGTTCTATTGAAGTAGAAAAAAGAGGCGGACAAAAAACTCAAAAATACGGCAAAGAAGAAGTGATAAATGGCGTTATTGATTTGATTTTTGAAAACCTAGCTACAAGTTTTGCTTACGATTTTGCTCGTAAATATGTGGAATCTTATAATAAAACTTTAGATAATTATGAAGAACGATTAAATAAAACAATTGATAGTAATATTGGCTTTTTTTCAAGACTTTTTAGCTTTTTAGATACTACAAGAGCAGAAGTAAAAGCAGAATTTGAAAAAGTAAGATCGCAAATCATTAATGAGATAGAGAATTTACAAGATAATATGGTAAATGAGCACTCTATAAAGCTTGATGAGATTTTTACATTTTGCAATGTTTTAAGTGATACTTTTGGTGTTAAGCAAACGCTAAGTAAGTCTTTAAACACAAAGGCATTAAAAGATACTTTACATTTTAAAGAATATGGCTTATGGGATAGTTTTGCAAATATGTTTACAAATAATGATGCTAAAGAAAGCTTTAAAAAATATTTTAATAGTTTAAAAATACCGTTAAATGCAAATATAAATCAAAGCAATAATAATGCTTGGGTTTTACCAATATTATTCTTTGCTGATAAAGAAAAATTGGGTGTAGAAAAAAAGCTTGTTGAAGATATTAAAGCAGTTATTATGCAGTCTAAACAATAATTTAAATCAAAGAATTTGAAATATGACTTTCAAATTCTTAAAAAGGAGAGATTATGCCAATACCGCCAAAGCCTAGTAAATATACTTGCAAAAGTTGTGGATATAGCGTAGTTAGGATTTATAGTAGTGATTGTTTTGCAGAAAATGATTTAGCACCAATTAAGTGTCCTAAATGCAAAGCAAGTTTTAATTGGGAGCATTCAAAGGCAAATAAATTTGAAATATTACTAGCAAAACTAAAAGGAATAAATTAGAAATTTATTTTATTAATATAAAGGAAAAAAATGAAAAAATATAAACCAACAACAAAAAAAGAATTAAAAGAATTAGTAAGAGATGAGAGCGTATATCTAGGTGATATTGATACGAGTTGGATTACTGATATGAATGGATTATTTGAAAATAGTACTAGAAAAGACTTTAGCGGGATAAATGAGTGGGATACTAGTAATGTAACTGATATGGGTTTTATGTTTTATAGGTGTGTAAACTTCAATCAGCCTTTAAATTTTGATACGAGAAATGTAATTAATATGAGAGATATGTTTTATGGTTGTGTAAACTTCAATCAGCCTTTAAATTTTGATACGAGAAATGTAGCCGATATGAGTGAAATGTTTAGAGATTGCAAAAATTTTAATCAACCATTAAATTTTGATACAAGAAAAGTAGAAAATATGAAAAGAATGTTTGAAGGTTGTATAAACTTCAATCAGCCTTTAAATTTTGATACAAGAAATGTAACTGATATGAGTTTTATGTTTAATAAATGTAAAAAACTAAATCAACCTTTAAACCTTGATACTTCAAAAGTAATCAACATGGCTAATATGTTTTCTTATTGTGAAAATTTCAATCAACCTTTAAACCTTGATACTTTAAATGTAACCAATATGGGTGATATGTTTTATAGTTGTATAAAATTTAACCAATTATTGCAATTTTATACATGTGATGTAGTTAATATGAGCAATATGTTTTTTGATTGTAAAAGCTTTAATCAGATTTTAAATTTTACTACAAAAAATGTTCTTTATATAGATAATATGTTTGAAGGTTGTGAGAGTTTAGAACACTTGCCAGAGTTTTACAAGAATTTTGGTAAAAAATAAAAATAAGTCTAAGAATTTGAAATATGACTTTTAAATTATTTAGAGTTAAACGCATTTAATATAGATTTTACGAAACTAAAGGAGATTTTATGAAAAAATATAAACCAACAACAAAAAAAGAATTAAAAGAATTAGTAAGAGATGAGAGTGTTTATTTAGGTGATATTGATACGAGTTTGATTACTGATATGAGTGGATTATTTAAAAATAGCATTAGAAAGGACTTTAGTGGGATAAACGAATGGGATACTAGTAATGTAGTGAATATGTATAGAATGTTTGCTAATTGCATAAAATTTAATCACGCTTTAAACCTCAATACTTCAAGAGTAACTAATATGAATAATATGTTTGAAGGTTGTATAAACTTTAATCAATCTTTAAACCTCAATACTTCAAGAGTTACTAATATGAGTTACATGTTTTATGGTTGTAAAAAATTTAATCAAACTTTAAACTTTAATACTTCAAAAGTTGAAAGTATGAGTTTTATGTTTATGTATTGTAAAAAATTTAATCAGCCTTTAAATTTTGATACAAGAAATGTAATTGATATTAGAGGTATGTTTATTGGTTGTGAGAATTTCAATCAAGCTATAAACTTTGATACTTCAAGAGTAGCTCATATGAGTTTTATGTTTTTTGGTTGTATAAACTTCAATCAAGCTATAAACTTTGATACTTCAAGAGTAACTAATATGGATTATATGTTTTGTGGTTGCGAAAGTTTTAATCAAATTATAAATTTTGACATTTCAAAAATATATACAATAAATGCAATGTTTAGTGGTTGCAAACAATTTGATTTTAAAAATTGTATTAAGAATAAAGATTTAATATTAAAAGCTTGCTATGATTTAGATGGGATATTAGAATTAATACAAGATAGTAATTGGATAAAAAAAGTAGATGATAAGTATCAACCAATAAATGAATATGAATTAAAAGCCTTAGTTTATAAGGATGGGGTTAGTTTAGATAGTGTTGATATGAGTTTGATTACCGATATGAGTGGATTATTTGAAAATAGCACTAGAAAGGACTTTAGCGGGATAAACACTTGGGATACTAGCAATGTAACTGATATGAGCCATATGTTTGATAAATGCATTAACTTCAATCAGCCTTTGAATTTTGATACTAGCAATGTAACTAGTATGAGCAGTATGTTTGAAGGTTGTATAAATTTCAATCAGCCTTTAAGTTTTGATACTTCAAAAGTAGTATTTATGAATAATATGTTTGAAGGTTGCGAAAAATTAAATCAAGTGTTTGATTTTGATATAAGATATGTAAATGATACAGATAGTATATTTAAAGGTTGTTATGAAATGAATTCAAGTTCTTTTGAAGATTTTGACTTGGATGACTTGTATGAATATTTTTATGACTGTGAACCTGCTATGAAGCTTCTTTTGGAAAATGACTATTTTGAAAAGATTAATGGCAAATATAGACCTGAAGATAAGAAAGAATTACACAAATTAGTTTATTCTAATGTAATTAATCTTAGTGATGTTGATACGAGTTTGATTACTGATATGAGCATGCTTTTTAATAATAGTTTAAGAAAAGACTTTAGTGGTATTAATACTTGGGATACAAGCAATGTAACTAATATGTCCCAGATGTTTTCTGCTTGTAAGTATTTTAATCAATCTTTAAACTTTAACACTTCAAAAGTAACAAATATGAAGAATATGTTTTATGGTTGTGAAAATCTCAATCAGTCTTTAGAGCTTGATACTTCAAAAGTAATTAATATGGAAGGTATGCTTTATGGTTGTAAAAGTTTTAATCAAACTTTAAATTTTGATACTTCAAAAGTTGAAAATATGAGTGGTATGTTTGAATATTGTGAGAGTTTAGAACACTTGCCGGAGTTTTATAAGAAATTTTGCGAAGAAAACGAATAAGTCTAAGAATTTCAAATGGGAGTTTCAAATGAAATTCCTTTTTTAAATTCCAAAAAATTCGCTGTATTTTAAAGAATAATTGTAAAGCTATAAATCAAAATTTATATTTTAAATTTATTAAAATCTTTTTATATAGACATAATCAGGACTTTACTTTTGCTAAGATATACGAAATTAAAAAGGAGTTTATATGTGGATTTTAGGACTTTTGTTTATCTTAGCTTTACTTTTATTTTTTGGCTTAGGTGTTTTTAGACTTTTACTTGTAGTTTTTATATTCTTAATTTTTTTAGCAATTATTGCAAAGGTTGTAGAGTTATTATTTAAGGATTAAATTCTTAGCAATTAATTTATAATAAAAGAGCTAAAATATTTTGATTTAAATCGCCAAAAATTAGCGATTTAAATTCTTAAAAATTATGCTCAATCTCCATCAAATCACATCTATCATTATCACAAGTATCAGCGTGATTAGGATTTAGTATATGTCCATTTCCTCGTCTAAAATCACCACCACCAGTACAATCAAATTGATTTAAATATTCTTCAAATATATTATCTCTATTACCAGCTAAACCAATTAAGCTAATGGCTTGTATGTTGTATCTATTATTAGCAGATAGGTTTCTTAACAAAGTATGCTCGTCTTGTGTAGGCGCTATAAAGCTTGTAAAATCTTCTTCGCTTATATTTTGAGCATTTGTTGGGATTACTACTGCTCCGTTGTTTGTAATGATGATAGGAACTGCGTGTGCTCTGCCGTTATCTAAACTCATTAATGCAATATATAAAGAACCAGCAGGAGAATGTAAAATACCCCTTAATTGAGATCTTAAATTATCTTGAGTTGTGATAGCGCTAAGGCTCCATTCTTGTCTTGGCAAAATACTGCTAGTTAAAGCCCAAATCGCCCTAATACCCCTTGAATATAGTCCTTCACCTAAAGCCAATTGTTGTCCCCATAACTCAAGTGCTTCACCCATTAAATTATACATCGCAGGGTTTCTTCTAGCAAATGTAGTAAATGGAGATACATTGTCCATATAATCAAATAAATATCCAGTAGAACTATAATTTAATATAGGACTATGTGGATATACTTGAGTTAGTAAAGAAACTATTTCATAAGTATGTAGCATACAAATTCCACAAATCCCACTAGCATCAGTACTGCTATCAGTAGTCCTTGCAATGCTTAATAATCGTGCTTTCCAATTTGCTTGTAAAGGGTCAAAATTAGCTAAGCTATTTGATATAACTTCTCGTTTTGTTCTTCTTTCTGCACCACAATGGCTAGAGAAAAGCCCTAAATTTCTTGCGTTAAAATTCCGTAATTCATAGACGCTAAAGTCAAATGATAATTTACCATCTAATAAAACGCTAGGAGATAAATGGGTTTTATAATAATTTATATCACTTATAAATAATTTTCCTAATTCACTGCCCCTTGAAACATCTAAAATATTTTTATTAATATCTAATATATAAGAATTTTCAAATAAATTTAAATTCCAATAAAATCTATTTTCAAATCCGTAAAAATTACATTTAGAAAACTTTAAAAAACTAGCGTCTTGATTGCTAAGATTAGTTTCAAGGCACTCAAAAGTCCCACTGCTAGGGTTAAAAAGAGCTATTTTACCACTTGTAATATCGTAATAAAAATTAAATGGTGTTTTTGAAGCCCCATTTTTTGTAATATAAAATAGTTCTAATTTATTATTTGATTTTGAACGAAAATATATAGAAGTTTTAAGAGCGTAATTAATAAATGATTATATTAATTTATAATATTTTTTAATAGTTGTGAAAATTAAGGAGTAAAAATGAGTGATAATAATGCTAAAAAAAGATATTTTGCTATCAAAAATAGCATAGAAGTTAAAAAACAAGAAGAATTAAATTCTAACTATGAAGATATTTTAAAAACTTATGAAAAAGAGCTTGATGAAGCGATTTTGAAAGTTGTTAATAAGTATAAATTTAGTGAAATTTTAAGTAAAAAAATGCCAAATTATCACAAAATAACAAAATCTATAATCTACAAAGCAGAAAGCGAAAATGAAAAAAAGGGTAGATTATATGAATTAAAAATTAAAAAGTATTACGAAGAGCAAGGCTACAAGGTCTTTCCACACGGCTTTATAAATGGTAAAAACGATGGCGGGATAGATTTGGTTTGTTATAAAGAAAATGAGTGTGTATTAATTCAGTGCAAAAATCACAAAAGCCAAATAGGTCAAGATTTGCTAAGGAAATTTTTAGGTGATTGTGTTGTTTTTGTTAATGAGAATGAAAAAATGCTTAAAAATAAAACTATTAAAAAAGTTTTTATAAGTTCAAGTGAGCCAAGAGCAAGTGCTGAATATTATTTAAATAACTATAAGGATTTAATAGAGTATTTAAATATTGAAGAATAAGCCAAAGGATATAAAATGAAAGAGATTTTAAAATAAAGTTTATAGTTCATTATGTAGCAATGGTTTTAAGTGTTTTATATCTTTTTGTATTATCTAATAAGCTTTTAATCTTATTTTAGGTGAGGTGTATTTGAGTATGTTTTTTAGATATCAATTTGATTTCTTTGGCGTTGTTTTTGCATTTTAAGTATAAGTCTAACAATTATTTAAAATTATATTTAGATAGTAGTGGGCAAACAAACGAAATTTAAGCTCAGATTTTATAGAAACGCAAGCAATATAAATTATTTTTTATAAAACCATCGCAGTTTAAAATTTATAAAATTATATTTATATTACATTTTAATTTTAATATTATTTAACATTAGGTTTTATCAAATAAAAAATAAGATAATATGTAAAACATTTCAAAATAAGAATAAAAATGAAAAAAATTACAAAAATTACAAAAAGAGAAATTTTTAAACTTTTTAAAGATGGTTATTGTGATTATTGGATATATCATTATGATTTTGAAGAAGATGAATTTGATTTTTTATTACAAAATTTTGATTTAGAAAATATGCCAAGTAAGGTTAATTACTCAAACCTTAAAGAAGAATTTATTAAAAATTATATTACAAACAATAATTATGAAAGATTCTTTATTTAAAAGATAACACTTTAGGCTTATGCAACGATAGTGAATATCTTGATTTTCTGTGTAAGTTTTTTCATCCTGGGATAAGAAAAGAAGAAAGTGATTGGAAAATAATTTTAGAAAAAATTAATGATTTGCTTAAAAAAGATGGATATGAATTTTATATAAGCGAAGTAATGCCCGGTAGAAATGTTTACGATTGGAAAATATATATAGAAAATGATCAAATTTTCAAACCTTATTCGTTTAGATATAAAAAAATTGAAGAAACATTAGGTAAAAAATTTAGAGAACAAGTTTTTCAAATATTGAATAGTTATAATAGCAATTTTTACAAACAAGATGAGTTTGGTTATAACTCTTATTACGATTATATTTCGTTGTTAGAAGAAGAAATGTTATTATTTCATAAATTAGAATATTACTCTAACGGTATTATAAAAATAGCAAAAAATTTAGAAGATTTTATTTTAAATTGCGAAAAGCTTAAGTTGTTTGATGTTATTGAAATTTTTCATAATCTGAAAAAGAGCGACAGCTTTACAGAACACATTAATATGCAGTTTAAGAGATTTGATATACCTTATAAATTTGAAAATAATTTAATAGTGGCAAATATTGAACCGCCTTTAAAACTAAGTGAAATTGAAATAAAAGAAAATGGCTTAAAGGTTTTAGTTGATAAATCAAATAAGTTATATGAAAAAGGTGAAATTTGGTTGGCAACTCAGCAAATTTGGGCTGTTTTTGAAAGATTAAAAACATATTATGCAGATTATGATGATAAACGCTCGGAAAAAAGTAAAAGTGCAAATAAGTTGATAAATCAAATAAGCTTTAACGAATAAGAATTTATAACAATATTTACAGATGAATTTGAAATATTGTCAAAAATAGGAAATAATTTTCAAATAAGACATCATGAAAAAATGGTAACTCCGATTAAAAACAAATTACATTGCGAGTATTTTTATAAAAGGTGCTTTTCATTGGTATCAATAGCTTTGAAATATTTAGATAATAGTCATGGTATTTAATAATATAATCAAAGCCATTTGGATAGATTTACAGCTTGATACGATATACTTTATCTTTTTATAATTATGATTTTGTGTATTTACTCAATGCAAAAGACATTTAGAAAAAATACGATTTAAAGGACACAAGATGAAACAAACAAACGAAATTACGGATTTAAATTCTACAAAAATACACGAAATAAATTCCGAGCAAAAAGCCGAACAAGTAAGCACAGAGCCGACCATAGCGACCGACCCGCAAAGCACCGAAGCCAACTCAAGCACCACCGAACAAAACCAAACCACCCCAACCCCCAAAACCACTACCGCCCAGATAAACGCCAAACTCTGGGACGCGTGCAACACCTTCCGTGGGCTAATGGACGGCAGTGATTACAAAGACTACATTCTCACCATGCTATTTATCAAATACCTAAGCGACACCTACACCGAAAAAATCACCGAGCTAAAAGCCAAAAGCTGTGGCATCGACTCAGTCTATAAAGCCCTGCTAAATCAACTAGATTTTAAACTTGAAGAACACTCAACATTCGCCTACCTACAAGAGCACAAAAACGCCACCAACCTAGGCGAGCTAATCAACACCGCCCTAAGTAGCCTAGAAACGCTAAACAAAGAAAAGCTAGAAGGCATATTCACCCACATAGATTTCAATAACCCTTCCAAGCTAGGCGACACTCAGCAAAGAAACACCACCCTAAAACAGCTCATAAACGACTTTTCAAGCCTTGATTTACGCCCAAGCTGTTTAGAAAACAAAGACATCATAGGCGACGCATACGAGTATCTAATCGCAAAATTCGCAAGCGATTCAGGCAAAAAGGGCGGCGAGTTTTACACCCCTAGCATGGTGAGCGTCCTACTTGCCGAGCTAGTCGGTATCAAAGACGGCGAAGAGATATACGACCCTACTTGTGGCTCAGGCTCACTTTTACTAAAAGCAAGTCAAAAAGGCACAAACAACTTTATCTACGGACAAGAAAAAAACGCCCAAACCTACGCCCTATGCGTTATGAATATGTTCTTACACAATATCCCAAATCCTAAGATAAAGTGGGGCGACACACTCACAAATCCACTTCACCTAGATGCTAACGGCGATTTAAGACGCTTTAGCAAAATAGTCGCAAACCCACCTTTTAGCCTTGATAAATGGGGCTATGAAGAGCTAAAAGAGGATAGATTTTCAAGGTTTAACTACGGTATGCCACCTAAAAGCAAGGGCGATTATGCCTTTTTACTCCACATGATAAAGTCTTTAAAAAACGGCGGAACCTTAGGCGTAGTAATGCCCCACGGAGTGCTATTTCGTGGCTCAAGCGAGGGCAAAATAAGAGCAAGTCTTATAAAACAAGGCTACCTAAAAGCCATCATCGGACTTCCAAGCAACCTTTTTTATGGCACGAGCATACCGGCATGTATCATGATTTTTAGCAAGGAGCAAAACGAAAAAGTGATTTTCATAGACGCAAGCTCTTGCTATGAAAAAGGCAAAAACCAAAACACCCTAAAAGACATTGACAAAATCCTAAAAGCCTACCACGGAAATACCGACATAAACGGCTTTTGCAAGGTCGTAAGCCTTGATGAGATAGAGCAAAACGACTTCAACCTAAACATACCAAGATATGTAGTAGTAGAAGATGAAACCTTGCAAATTGACTACATCGAACTAAAAGAGCAAATAAGCAGCCTAAACGCCAAACTAGAACTCTCAAACGCCAAATTACAAGGATACCTAAAGGAGCTAGGATTATGAGTATTCGTTGGGAAGAAGTAAGGCTGGGGGATATTTGTTCTATTCAAATGTGTAAAAGAATATTTAAAGATGAAACTACACAAGAAGGAGAAATCCCATTTTATAAAATAGGAACAATCGGAGATAAAGCAGACGCTTACATTAGCAAAGAATTATTTTTGGAATACAAAAATAAATTTAATTATCCTAAAAAGGGCGAAGTTCTTATAACTTGCTCGGGAACAGTTGGTAAGTGCATTGTGTTTGACGGGCATGATTCGTATTATCAAGATTCAAATATTGTTTGGCTTAGATTAAAAGACAATATAATGGATAATTCATTTTTATATTATTTTCTAAGCAATCATAAGTGGGATAATCTAGGGCAAACAACTATCAAAAGGATTTATAGTGATGATTTAAAAAATATAACAATAAAACTCCCACCACTAAAAGAGCAAGAGAAAATCGCCGAGATTTTAAGTAGTTGCGATGAGCATATAAAAAATCTAAAGAATTTAAAATCGGAATTAGAAAAAGAAAAACTCCACCTAATGAACGAGCTACTAAGTGGCAAAACCCGTTTTGCCAACTTCACCACCCCTTGGCAAGAAGTAGCTATTAAAGATATTTTTCAAGAATATACAAAATTAAATTCTGATAATTACGACCAATATACGATAGGTAAAAATGGAATAAAACCATTTGAAGATAAACGCCATAGTATAACCAATCATAAAACATTTAAAAAAAATGATTTAATTATAGGTATAGGAATTGATGAGGTTAATATAAATATAAATATTGAGAATGGGTGTTGTAGCCCAATTTATCATATTTACAATTTAAATGAAGAAAAGCTCAATCCTATTTTTGGTTATTTCGCAATTAAAACACTTATTCAGCCAATTAAAGGAAAAATAATAAAAACTTCAACTAGAAGACAATTTGAATTTACTCATAGTGAATTTTTAAAATATTTTTTAATACTTCCAAGCCTAGAAGAGCAGAAGAAGATAGGGGAAGTCTTAAGTGCGTGTGATGAGCATTTGGAGTGCCTAAACGAGCTAATAACAGCCCAAACCACCCTCAAATCCCACCTCCTCACCGAACTCCTAACCGGAAACATAAGGGTGCAAAATGACTGAAGAAATGCAACAAATTAAAAATGAAATAAGGCAAGATTTTGTTGAAATTTTTAAAATTGATAAGCATAGTAACATTGATATAGATATTACTATTTACCCAAATAGGGATTGTGATATTTGCTTGACTAATTTGACAAGTAAAATAAGTAGAATTCAAATATGGACTCCAAAAAATATTAGGCATTTTGACAAAATTAAATCAGTTATGTTTGATGGAATTTATTTTGATTTATCGCTTGATAGTGTTTATATTTTTTCAAAATTATTTAATATTTTAGATAACGATAAACAAAACAATATTGATTATACTTTTATAGATTGTAAGTTTAGATATTGCTATTTTGATTTTAATCATATCGCGTTCAATTCTTTTATAATGTTTCATGGGTGTGAGTTTTTAGAAGAAGTTATATTCTCTAATTCCACTATATATGTTTTGGGTTTTCATGAATGTATTATTAGAAAAAGTATTACATTTAAGCAAATTAAATTTTTAAATATTCTTACATTTAATAATGTGAAAGATATAGATATTTATTTTAATGGTGTTGTATTTGAAAAAAAAGTAAATTTTTTTAATTTTGGCATAAAAGATTTTAATGAAGTTCGATTTAATTTTGTGGAATTTAACTATTTTGAATTTTATAGTCAGCGTAACAAAATAGGTGATTTGCCTTTGATATGCAAATGTAAGTTTTATATGAAAAATATTGTTTTTAAAGAAAATGTATTATTTTCAGACATAAAATTTGAAGGCGGGTTATTTTTATATTATTTAGAATTTAAAAAAAATGTTAATATCACAAATTCTTTTAAAGATAATAACTTTAATGGGATTTTAAAGCTTGAAGGTTTTACTTTGCACCAACCATATAATTTTAACTTTATTAATAATTTATCTAATACTCAAATATTTGTCTATGATACTAAATTTAAAAGCCACCTAGTTTTTCCAAATTTGCAAAAAATGTCAAAAAATGTTTCTTTTATAAATACCATTTTTGAAGAAGATGTAAAATTTGAAAATTCTACTTTTAATGATATATTTATTTTAAAAAATTGTGTTTTTAATAAAGATTTATCTTTTAAACAAACGAAATTTATTAAAAGTTTTGATTTTATAGAAAATAAAGTTAAGGATAATATAGATTTTAGTTGTGTTAGCTTTGAAATATCGCCAAATTTTCAATCAAGCATATTTGAAAAGCTAGTGATTTTATACAAAACCAAGTTTAAAGAAATACCAAATTTATATTCAGCAAGTTTTAGTTCTAGTGCTGTTTTGGATATGCCTTTGGTGGATATAAAGAATTATCCATTTAATCATTTAAAAGATGAGATAAAAAATAAAAATGATTTGATAGATATAAAAGGTGTTAGAGAATGCCTAAATATTTTTAAAAACGCTCTTTTAAAGACAAACAATATCTTAGAAGCTAGTAAATATAAAGTTTTGGAGTTTTACGCAAAAGAGCTTGAGCTTGATTATAAGCTAGAAGATAAAGAAGAAAAAATCATTATTAAAGAACAATTTGACAGGTGGTTTTTAAAGCTAAACAGAACCACAAGCGACCATCACACTGATTTTTTAAAGATACTTTTATTTACATTAAGTGTCATCGGTGGGTATTTTATTGCTAATTTATATAATGAATTATTTGTTTATGATGACAAGTTTTTTTACATACTTCCTAGTTTTGTGTTTTTAGCTTTTTTGAGTGGAATTTTTATAGTTTCAAAAAAAGCTAAGAAAATAGCTTGTAGTTGGTATTTGATGAGCGTTGTTGGTCTGTGTGGCATATTTTATAGCCCTAACATAATAACCCCATTTTTAGGGGCATTCTCAGAATATGCGAGAAATCATTATCTGTATAAAGCCATAGATGAGTTAGACAGCCAAAAGGCACTAGATTTATCAAAACAGATTTTAGCCAAAGAGCCAACAAGTGAGCTAAACGCCAAAAAGATTTTAAAAGACTACAAAGATGAGCTAAAATCATCAGATTTGCTAGACAAAGCCCCCGAGCTAAAACGAGCCGTAGCGATAGATGGTGGGGTTTCAAGGCTTAATATAGCTTATTATTTAGTTCTTGCGTTTTGTATATTTGCCTTGCAAAAAACAATGCGTAAAAACTCAATAATCCCAAGCTAAAACCAAATTTTGTTTGTTTGCTTAAATTTGCCAAACAAACGAAATTCCAAATTCAAATTCCAAATACGAAAATAAATTCTAAAGCTAAACAAGTGACATTTGGGGCTTTGTGGAATTTATTTCGTGTATTTTTGCCATAAAATTAAAGCTTCAAACATACGAAATTCCTATTTTAAATTCCAAAATATATATTTAAAATATAAAAAGAGATATCAACTTATGTTTTGAGTTTATTTATTGTTAATAGAAAAATATAATAAATATTCTATTAAAGTAAAAGAATTAAAGGGTTCTAATGTGTAAAGTTGATTTTTATGGAGCTTATGTAGATTATAATGATGTTGTGGTTCTAAATCAAAAAATTTTCTTTTCGGAATATATGTTTTCTATGCGTCAATTTTATTTAGATATGTCAACATTGGTTCCAGAAAAATCAGAAAGATGTATCAAAATTGCTAAAGGAATAGATGATTTTTTAAATCTTGGTAATTTTATGTATTCTGAAATTTACAATTTAAGAAGAGATTATAAAGATAATTTTGAAAATATAAAACACCGTAATTATGAATTTTTTGGTGATTGTGAACAATATAATGAAGTTTTAAAGACATTAGAAGTTTTAGAACAATTATTCTTTAAAACTGATGTTTTACCAAAAAAAGGATTTTTTACCGATAATACAATCACTTTATATCAATTACTTAGCATTTATAATGAATATGCAAAGAGAAAATCTATTGATAATATATTTAATCAATCTATAACTAAATTAAATAGTGATAATTTACTTTATATTCAAGTGCAACTATATAAAGAAATGAAATCATTTTCTTTTAGTTATTTGCGAGATGAATTTTTTAATGAAGATAATGAAATAATGGAATTTATTTACTTAAGTTTAATTAATGATGGCGATTTTTTAAATTGGTTATTTAAAGTTGATATAGTATAGTTTTTTTAAAATCATCACTCAAAATTACTAAAATTATAAATACTTTAAAGCCGTGATTTTCTTTATGGAATTTAAAACTTAGCAAAACAAAAGAAATTTACTTCAAAAAAAGGAATTTAAAATTGGAATTTTGTTTGTGGCTTTGAAAGGCTATTTAAGGGCATTTATAAATAAACGAAATTCCGAATTCAAATTCCAAATACGCAAATAAATTCCAAGCTTTAAATCATAAAATACGATATAAAATTCCACCAAAATACAAAAATAAATTCTAAAAAATACACAAATTAAATTCCGAATTTAAATTCCGAAAAATACACGAAATAAATTCCTGCTACGCAAGGGCTTTTGCATTTAGCCTAAATTAATGCAAGTTGTTTAAAATGTATTTAAAATTTCAAAGGCATAGCGATGGATTTTAGTATAGAAAGCAATGTAAAAGCGTATTTTATAGACACTTTAAAGGATTTGGGCTGGCAGTATCTAAGTGAAAAAGAATGCAACGAGCTTAGGCAAAACGACTTTAACGAGCCTTTGCTTTTAGCTAAGCTTAAGGAGTTTTTAAGGACAAATTATCAGCTAAATGATGATGAACTCATCATAATGATAAACAAGCTAAAAGTTCCAGTTACTAGCCTAATCACAGCTAACGAAACCATCACAAAGCTTATTTTACTTGGCGAAGGCTTAGAGCAAAAAGGCAAACCTTCAAGGCACATAAACTACATAGATTACGAAAATCCGTCTAAAAACTCATTCATAATTACAGAAGAATTTAGCCTTACAAACGCCAAAAACGAGCAAAAGAAAAGCACCAGGATTGATTTGGTGTTGTTTGTAAATGGTATCCCGCTTGTTAGTATTGAGCTTAAAAACTCGTGCGTTGGGGTAAATGAAGCGATAAACCAACTCCTAAACCACCAGCACCCAGATAGGATTGAAAACTTTTATAAGTTCATTCAGCTTTGCGTTGCAAGTTGTGGCACTATCACTAAATACGGCACAACGCTAACGCCTAGCAAATTTTACAATGTCTTTAAGGATAAAAGCAGCGATGATAGCGTAAAAGTGCTTTGTAACAATATCTTAAAGCCTAGAAATTTGCTTGAGTTTATAAGTGATTTTATATTTTTTAGCAAGTCTAAAGACAAAACTAACAAAATCGCAAGCCGTTATCAGCAATACTTTGGCATAAAAGAAGTGATAAAAGCTATCAAAGATAAGCACGGCGGTCTAGTATGGCACACTCAAGGCAGCGGCAAAAGCTACACAATGCTAATGCTAGTAAATATCCTAGCTAGACTCAATAGCACCGCCCAAAAAATCATCATCACAGATAGGATAGAACTAGATGAGCAAATCTTTGCGACCATAAACGGTACGGCAAACCTTGACACCTTGCACCACGCCAAAAACACAAGCCATTTAAACGAGCTTTTAAACGATGATGGAGTGGGGCTTATCACGACTACGATTTTTAAATTTAGCGATTTAAAAGACATAAAAAATAGAACAAGATTTATCCTAATAGATGAAGCACACAGAAGCCAAAATGGAGAACTTCATATGCAAATGCTTGATAACTTAGGCGAAAATGCCTACATCATAGCATTTACAGGAACGCCGCTTTTATCTAAAGAAAAATCAAGCATAGCAAAATACGGCGGACTTTTGCATACTTACAATATCGGCGAAGCAGTAGAAGATGGAGCTACCTTGCCACTTTTGTATGAAAACAAAATGATAGAGCTTGGTCTTAGCAATAAAGACGAGCTAGAAAAAAGATTTGATGAGCTAACACTTGGGCTTAGTAACGAGCAAAAAGAGCAAATCAAGCAAAAATGCTCAAAGATTAAAAAGCTTCATACTTCAATTTCTAGGCTTGAATACATCGCACTTGATATAAACGAAGACTTCAAACAAAGCCTTAAAAATACGCCATTTAACGCTATGTTAGCTACTAATTCTAAGTTTGAGGCGATGAAATATTATAAAGTCTTTAAAGAGCTTGGGGATTTAGAAGTTAGGGTCGTGATATCTACAAACGCAAGAGAAGAAAACGAAGGCGAGCAAGAAAAGTGGGTAAGCGATGAGTATGCAAAGCTAAATCACGTAGAGTATGAAGAGCAGTGCAAGAGTGATTTTAAGGATAGGAAAGTGGATTTGCTAATCGTTGTGGATAAGCTACTTACGGGCTTTGACGCTCCGTGTGCTAAAAAACTTTATATAGATAAAAACCTAAAAGAACACAACTTACTTCAAGCCATAGCAAGGGTAAATAGGCTAAAAGAAGGCAAAGATGAGGGAATAATCGTGGATTATAGAGGGCTTCTTAGTGAGCTTGATACCACGCTTAGTAGATACGATGCGCTTAGTGGGTATGATGAGAGTGATTTGGTGGGAGTGGTTTTTAAAATAGATGGCTCTTTGAATGATATGTGGGAGAGCCTAGCCGTGCTTGATGAGATGTTTGCAGGGCTTGATGATGAAGTAAAAAAGCTAAAAGTTTTAAAGGATTTATCATTTAGGGATAGGTTTTGCAAGGTTTTAGCAAGGTTTAGCAACCTTGTGGGCGTGGTGCTAAATACTCGTAAGTTAAGGGCTAGTTTAAGCGAAGATGAAAGGGAGAAAATCAAGGAAAGCCTTAAAAAATACTTAAGCCTAAGGCGAACGGCTATGGTCTTTTATGCTGAGGATTTTAGCCTAAAAGAATACGAGCAAAGTATGCAAAAGCTACTAGATGAGCATTTAAAAGTAGAGCAAATTTATACGCTAAATGAATCGCTTGATATATTAAGCGATGATTTTTCAAGGGTAGCGAGTGATTTTAGCGATGAGGTGAAGGCTCATGGAAAGCTAAACGCACTAGAAAAAGAAGTGAAAAAATACGAAGTGATAAATCCTGAAATTTTTGTAAGATTTAGTGCAAGGATAGAGGAGATTTTGGAAGATTATAGAGCAAAAAGGCTTAGTGAGAGCGAGTTTTACAAGCTTAGCTGTGATTTGGCTAGGGATTTTAAAAAGGATTTGGCTGATGACCCACTTGAGCGTAATCTTGCTAGGGATTTTGATAAGGCTGATGTGGGGCAAATCATTGCCTTGCTTGATAGTGAGTTTGGCAAGTTTTCTAATGTGCCTGAATTTGATGAAAGTATCAAAAACAAAATCGCAACCGAACTCATAGTAAAAATGCTGCCATTTTTAACAAAAATCAACAAATTAAACGACATAGAAAACTACATAAACTCCCTAATCAAAATCTACTTAGGAAAACGTGGTGGGTAGTTGTTTGATTTATTTTAGAGTGAATGAATTTTAATATATTGATGTAGGAGTTGTTATGAAATGTGTTTTTTGTGATGCAGAATTGAATAAAGATAATGATTCTTTAGAACATATTATTCCTAATTCTTTGGGTGGGAAATTAAAATCAAAAAATATTATGTGTAAGAGTTGTAATAATACTCTAGGAGAAACCGTAGATATTAATCTTTATAATAATTTTAAATTTATAGATTTTATGGTAAATCCATTAAAAGATAGAAATACAAAAAGTTCTTATATAAAAGCTAAAATAGGTGATGATGATATACAACTATATCCTGGTTTTAAGTATTACTCAAAACCAATAATTGATTTAGAAAATATTAAAAACCACAAAATTAGTGTATCACAAATCGTATCTAAAAGAAACGAAAACGATAATGAAAAACTATTAAAAATACTCAAAAAACTTGCAAGTAAATACTATCCAAAAGCTAAATATAAAATTAAAATAGAAAATACAACATTAGATACAAGGACAATTTCTAATACTTTGTGTATAGATTTTCCATATTTGATTTTAGGATATTTAAAAATAGCGCTATGTTTTTGTAGATTAAATAATAAAGAAAATTTATTTGATGGTGATTTTTTAAAACTAAAAAACAAAATAATAAATTTATGCAAAAATAAAAGCGATTATGATAAAAATAAACTTAGTTTTCACGATGAATTAATAGATAAAGCATATATAGTAGAACAAAATACTTTTCAATCTGGTTATTTAACTCATAGAATACATTTGGTGTGCGATGATGTTTTGCAAAAAGCATTTATTGTAGTGGGAATATATGATTTTTTACATATTGCTTTTGTTTTAAATGATAATTATATAGGTGAAAAATATCGTGTAGATTATATCTTTGATATATTGACAGCTAGAGAAATCAAAAGTGATATTTGTCTAGGTGATTGTTTGAAAGAAAAAGCAAATATGAACAATCTACAAAAACATATAATGAATAATATGCACTATCCTTTAAGTTTTAAATCAATGAAAAAAGAAAGCACTTTTAATATTGATTTTATGTTTGATATTTTTAAAGATATTTGTATAGAAAATATAAATCAACTTTCTTTTGATGATTTTAAAAGTGAGTTATTTGGTAAGATAAAAGATATACGCATAAATAATGCAGATTTTAGGCTTATGAATGATTTGAATATTGATGAATTAACAGTTGTGTTATATCCAATATATAAAGACTGTTTTAATAAAATCAATAAAATTAAAGAATATGTTTTAGAAAATTTTTCACTCCCTAAAGAAGTTTTTGATTTTGAAGATGAATCTATAAAACAAGAATTACATAGAATGGGAGTAGAAGCTTATTTTAACCATGTATTAAATGGAGATGATGACAAATGATATAATATCGCTATGTTTATATAAATATTTAAGCTAAGTGTTTTAAAATAAACTATAGTTTTAAAATATGCAATGATAGAAAAAGGATTAAAATGTATGATTTTTCAAAATTAAATAAAGAGCAAAAATTGACATATGATAAGTTTAAGATTTCATTATGTTCTAAAAATTCTAGACTTTCACAAACAAAAAGTGAAGAAGATTTTAGATTTTGCTTTGAAAATAAATTGAATAGTTTGCTAAGAGACCTTGGTTTTATTTCTAATGATTTTGAAATGTTCTCGCATGAAAGCAAAAACGAATTTGGAAGAACTGATTTTCAATATGGAAATACTATTATTGAATATAAACAATACAACCGTTTATCAAACCCAACTGAATTAAAAAAAGCACAACAGCAAACACAAAACTATTTAGAGGATAGCCGTTTTAAAGGTTTTAAAATTTTTGCTTTTTTATTTGATGGGGTAAAAATCTTTAGTTATGAAAAAGATGAATTAGATAATATTATTTTTAATGAGGATTTAAGTGGTGATTTAGATTCTAAAAAAATTGATAAGCTAATTTTATCTATTTTTTCTAGCGGTATTACAGCAATTAGCCCAGACAACATTAAAAGAGATTTTGGGATAATTGATAAGTTTGATAATCTTAGTAAAAATGATGAAGTCTTAAGTTTGCTAAGGTATTTGTTTTCAATATTATTAAATGAAGAAAACATAAATCCTAGAACACTTTTATTGTATAAAGAGTGGGAAAAAATGTTCCGCTTGGCTGAAGGCGATAATGGAAAGCACCAAGATGTTTTAGATAGAAGAGAAGCTTTTTCTAAGATTTTTGATACCATAATAGAGTCAAATACGGAATATAAAGCATTTTTTACACTACATACAGTCCTTAGTATTATCATTAAATTATTTTTAACTAGGGCAATTTGTGATAAAGTAAAAGTAGATGATTTTTATAAGACCGATAGCTTAAAACAACTTAGAGATTTTTTTCTCAATTTAGAAAATGGTTATTTTTTTAATAAAATTAATATTTTAAACCTTACAGATAATGATTTTTTTTCGTGGTATGTAAAGGAAAATTTTAATCAAGAACTAGCTAGTAATTTACAAAAAATTATTTTTAAAATTTGTGATTATGAAGATATTAATATTGTTAAAAAAACAAGTATGTTAGATTTGTTTAAAGAATTATATCAAAGTTTTATCCCAAAGTGTGTAAGACATAGTCTTGGCGAATACTACACACCTTATTGGTTAGCAGAAAGAACCTTTTTAAGTGCTACAGATGATACGAAAGAGCTAGATAAAAAAACTTTTATAGACCCAAATTGTGGAAGTGGGACTTTTTTAAGTGTATTTTTTAATTA
Organism: Campylobacter sp. MG1; assembly: GCF_026616895.1. Lineage (NCBI taxonomy): Bacteria > Pseudomonadati > Campylobacterota > Epsilonproteobacteria > Campylobacterales > Campylobacteraceae > Campylobacter > Campylobacter sp. MG1. Next base: position 70,003 of record NZ_JANYME010000008.1, on the reverse strand, counting down.
TAAACATAAAGATTTACAGACCAGGATTGATTTTGCTGATTTTACAAGCGGAATTGTTGGCGTAGATATTAATCCTATTGCTGTTTTGATGGCTAGAGCAAATATTTTATTTCAAGGTTTGCAAAAATGCGAGTTTGATAGATTTAAAAATTATGAGATACCTGTTTATTTGGCTGATAGTTTATATGTTCCTAAAATAATCATTTTAGACGGGATTGAATGCCTTGATTATAAATTAAACACAAGCGGTTTGCAAAAAGCTTTTGGAGTTACTGAGTTTCAGATGACACTACCTAAAGAACTAGTTCTTAATGAAAATTTTTTAGAAATTATTAATGAAGTGGAAAAACATATAATCAAGTTTGATGAAGGTAAAGCATTTAATACATTTATAAAGCAATTATCAAATAAGGCAAAGAACAGTATAGAAATAAAAAACATTATCTTAAAAACAATTAAAGAATTAATTAGGTTTGAAACTAAACAGTTAAACTCAATTTGGTTAAAAATATTTTCAAATTATTTTAAAGTTGCAACTTTTGACAAATTTGATTTTATCATTGGTAATCCTGCGTGGGTTCAGTGGAGTGTATTACCTGAAAATTATAGAGAAAATGTTAAAGCAAATATAAGGCTTGATGGCTTGTTTTCAAATGATAAGAATGTTGGTGGAAATAATCTAAATATTTGTGCTTTAATTGCCAACAAGAGCTGTGAAAGATGGTTAAACAATGATGGTGCTTTTGCTTTTTTAATGCCAAAATCTATCCTTTTTAATAAATCTTTTGAAGGTTTTAGAAACCTCATCATTAATCAAAACGAACAATTATATTTAAATGAAATTTTAGATTTCTCACAGGGTGGAGAAATTTTTGAAGGAGTAGGGCTTGATTTTTGTGCTTTTAAACTAAGTAGAAAAGCAAACAAAAATGTGGATTATGTAAAGCTAATAAATCATAAAAAAGACACAAGCATTAAAGAGTTATTGCTACATAACAATAGTTGGGAAGATAGTAAAAAACACTTTATTGTAAATGATTTTTTTGCAATTCAAATTAAAACAAAATATAATAATAATTATATGATTGTTGATGATACTACAAGAGCGAAGCATTTAAAATCTTTAATAGGCGAATTTGAATATAACTTTAGAAAAGGCGTAAATGTCAAATACCCTATGAGACTTAAGTTTGTTTGTCTTACAGAAGATAATAAAGCTATTTTTAATCCTTATGAAAAAGTAGGTAAAAGATTAAAACCTAATGAAAAAGAAGAAATTGAATTAGAATTAAATTTTATTAGACCCTTTATTACAGCTCCTATGCTTGAAAACGACTGGGAAAATGACTATTGTATTTGTCCTTATTTTGATAAAGAAAAAAAGCCTATAAAAATTGATGAATTAAAAGCATTAGCTCCTTTGACAGCTAGGTATCTTTTAGATAGTGAAGAAGTTTTAGATGGAGGAAGCGATTTTAATAAAAGAGTTCAAAATTTTGATGAGTTTTATGGTATTTTACGAATGGGTATTTATGTGTATAGTGACATTTTTGTTTGTATTAGAGATAACACAAAACTATCACCAAAAATTATTACAAAAATAAAAACTCACTGGGGCGAATTAAAAACTCCTTTGTTTGATAATCATATAAGTTATATTAGTGAGGTTTTAAATGAAAAGAAAAAACATGAAAGATTTATCGTTACAGATGAAGCAAATTATATTTTAGAGAAATTGCTAGATAAAGATGTGCAAGAAATTATTTTAAATTCACAAGACAGTAGAAGTATTTCAAGTAGATTGCCTATAAAATTAAAAATAATGTCTTAAAATTTTGTATAGATTAAATATAAATTTCGTTTGTTTAAAGAATTTATTTTGTGTATTTTAGTTAGGTTTTTGTTATGAAACTCTAGTTTAAAACAATACTAAACAAACGAAATTCCTATTTCAAATTCCTTAGTTCGTTTAGGTTGTTTTGGATATTTTCATAGATTTTTTGGGCTAGTTCATCGTCGTTTTTTATGCTAATTAGTGGTAGCCAAGAAGCGATGAAGCTTTCAAGTTCAACCGAGCTTGGTGAGTAGAAAAACTCAATTTCTATCCCATTATCATCTTCGCTTAAAAATCTAAAATTATGACTTTTTGGCTTTTCTCGTTTAAAAAAACTAGCCGCTTCATTTTTAAGGTATAAAATCACGCTTTTTTTACCTTCAGCATAGCCAAAAGCATTTCCACTTTTTGTGTTTTTAAATCCACCATTTTTTACATACTCCAAAGCTATTATATCTTTCATAGAATTTAGAGCAAATGTTCTATATTCTCCTGTGTTTTCGCCGTTTTTCTTATCGTAGGTTATATAAAGATAGCGTTTAGAATTAGATACCTTTAACTGGTTTGCTTGAATGATTTTTCTCTCGTTTTTATACTTGCAACTTAGCAAAATGTTATGATTTATTGCGTGATTTAGCATGATAATTTTTTGGTTTAGATTTGATAGTTTTGAAGTATCAATTAGCTTTTCTTGTGAGTAAAAATACTCATCAAAAAGCTCTTTAAACTCGCTTTCAAGGTTTGCATTTTCAAGCTCAGCAAATATATGCTTAAAAACAACTTTGGGGCTTATGTATTTTGGGAGCAAGTCAGTGAAAATATAACCTTCAAGTTTTTTACTATACTTTATAATTTCGCTTAGATTTTTTGCTCTATTTTCAATTGTTTTTGTGCTTACCTTTAAAGCCTTTGCAAGTTCATCTTTAGATGAAATTTTTTCATAAATTAAATCAATTAGCATTAAATCTTTATCATCAACCTTCATTTTGCTATCCTAAAAAGAAATATTTATAATTATTTTTCTATTTATATCATAAAAATGTTAAAATTTGCTTTTTAAAATAAAAATTATTATAATTATTCAAAAATAAAGGTTGGTGATGCTAGAAATATTAAATGAATTAAAACCATTTCTGCCAAGTAAAAAAGAACAAGCAAAAATAATTGAAACACTTAGAAAAGAAAGTCAAATAAAGACTATCAAAAAAGAATATGAATGTATATTTTTGGCATTAGATAATAGGATACAATATAGACCTTGTGAATACTTATACGAAAATAAATCACAAAAATATCTAAATGAAAGAGATTTTATAAAAAAGCACTATGAAAATATAAAAATTAATATATTTTGTACCGATAAAACTCATAAAAAATATAAAAATTCAAAATCTCAAACAATAATAAAAATCAATCAAAAAACTAGCATAATCTCGCAAATAAGTACTCATTTAAAAGCTAGTAAAAAATACATTTTACCACTAATAAACCTAGATAATAAGCAAATTGTAGAATTGGTAAAACTATCTAAAATCTATAATATAAAGTTTATAGAGTTTAAAAAGCATAATAAAAAAATCTTAGTCCGTAATGTGAGTAATTTATATAAAGAGAATTTCACAAATCTAGCATTTATAATGCACGAATTTTCAAGAAATATAAAAATGCCCTTTGTTAGCACTGATGAGCCTTTGTATTTGCATTTAAAGGAATTTGGGGAGTATTTGCTAACGGGGAATTTTGAGCTATTTTTACCTTTGTATAAAAAGATTATCAAAAAAGTAAATGGTTTAGAAAAAAATAGCATTTTTTATCCTTTTAAATTGCAAATATCAAATATTTTGCAGGGTTTTAGAATAAATGAAATGGTTTTTGATAATTATAAGCATAAAGCTTTAGTGTTGTTTGAAAACCATTTAATACTTGCTAAGGTTTTTTATGATAGGGGTTATTATTTGAATTCTTTAATAATGCTTAAAGAAGGTTTTGATGTTGGAGTTTATCAATACTTTATGGGTGATTTTGGACTTAAAATCGCTAAAAGTACTAAATTTAGCGTATTTTGGAATGGGATTTTTAAAAATTCTGAGCTTGATGATTTTGCTAAAAAATACCTTAAATCTATTTATAAAATAAGATGCAAAATAGCCAAAATCAGAAATGCCTTTGTGCATTTAGAAGGGCTAGAAAATCAAAAAAACCTAATCAGGGATTTAAATGAGATTTTGTGCAATATCAATCAGATTTTAAATCAATATTCAATGATAAAAATAGAGCCTTACAAAGAGCAAATTGCAAATAAAATTAAAGAAAAATTACAATTAAATTAGAAAGGATTATTATGAAAAAATCAAAGTATATTTTAGAAGTTTTGGTGGTGGTGGCGATGAGTGTTGGTTTTGTTTTTAAGACTTATTTAGACGGGTTTGATTCTAATTCTTTTTTAAGCATTACGACCATTATACTTTTAGGTACTACATTTTATGAAAGCTATAAAAAAGACAAGCTTATCGCAAAGCTTCAAGAAAAGAATTTAAAATAGGAATTTCGTATGTTTAAACCTGCTACGAAAGAAGAATTAAAAGAGATTTTGAACACTCAAAAAATCAAGCTTTACGAGATTGATACTAGCCTTATAACTGATATGAGCTATCTTTTTGATGGTGTTTTTTGGTGGGATTTTGAAGGTATTAATACTTGGGATACAAACAATGTAACTGATATGAGTGCTATGTTTTATGATTGTTATAGTTTAAATAAAAAGATATTGTTTGATACTAAAAACGTAAAAACTATGAGAAATATGTTTGTAGATTGTAGAAGTTTTAATCAAAAGCTTAGTTTTAATACTAAAAATGTTGAAGATTTTTCAGGAATGTTTAGTGGGTGTAAAAGCTTGAACCAAACTTTTGATTTTGATATGAGTAGTGCGAAAAAAATAGATTGAATGTTTTTTAAAAGTTGTGGTAAATTAGCTAACAATTAGACTAGAAAGGATGGCTATGGAGTTGGTAAATTCAGTGCTTAATTTAGTTGTAAGTTTGGGAGTCTTGGTAAGTGTTGTAAATCTAAACAATAAAATCAATAAATTAAAAGAAAAGGAGAAGTAAATTTTGCTAACTTTACAAGCATTTAATATATAAAATTCCTATTTCAAATTCTTTTAGATTATAAAATAAATTAAATAGAAAAATATACTAATATTTTTCTATTTAGATAAAAAAATTAAAAATTATAAGAATTAAGTATAAAAAATACTTGATTTTTATTTTATTTTTGATAATATTTATTAAACTAAAGGAGATTTAATGAATTTATTTGATAGCTTACAAGATGAAAAATCAAACTATATTATCACTCAAAATCAATCTATAGTTAATGATATAAATTATCTTTTGCATTTGCTTGAGCCTATTTTTAGTATAAAAAGATTTTATGATGGTATAGAAATTGATATTTATTATCTTAGCTTGCTTGTTTTTGATAGGTTAATTAGTGATACTTTTTATGGTGGGAGCTTAAGGGCTGATATAGTTTTAATGTTACAAGATGAGATTAGTAGTATTTATAAGCTAGAAAATGATAAAAGTGAAGAGATAGCAAAAGAGATTTTAGATGGGTTAAATAATAGCAACAACAAACAAGAAAGTTTTAAAGCTATTTATTATGATACAAAAGAAAGAACAATCAAAAAATTAGATTTTAGACTTATAAAATATGTTGAAGTAGGAGATAAGTTTTATTATCAAATCACAGATGAAGGATTTATGCTTTTTAAAATAGAGCTTGAAAAAGACCCAACATTAGCTTTAGAGCTTAAAAACTATGCTATTTCAAGGCTCATTGATAATAAAAATTACGATAGAGCAACAATAGAAATTAAAAAGAATATAAATTTCATTAGAGAGTATTTAAATTTATTAGAAAATGAAATTAGAGCTATAGAAAAAGATATTTACACTTATGACCCAAATGAGGTGTTTTTTAAGAAATTTGAAAATTTTAAAGAGTTTTTAGGTAAACCAAAATCAGAATTATCAGAGCTATCAAAAAAAATTGATAACGCTATATATGACGAGCAAATAAGTAGTGAAAATAAAATTAAACTTAAAAAACTGCAAGAAAATTATGAAACATACACGCATTTAATGAGTAAATTAAGCGATAAAATCACAGAATATTTTAATAAATACAACAACAAAATGAGTTTAAAAAACAATAAATTATTTTTACAAAAAGAGTTAAAATTAAATGATTATCCAAAAAACTTAGAGCTTTTTTTAGAATTTTTTGACAAGGATAGCGATTTTGTAGATGAGTATTGTTTAGGCTTTAGTAATTTAAATACGCCTAAAATTTATAATCCATTTTACTTTATGCAACAAATTTGTGATGAGCTTGATAACGTAGTTACAAACGAGCCTATAAAAACCAAAAACATTCAAGAATATAAAACAAATCCAAACTTTTATAGTAAAGAAGAGCTTGAATTTGCAGAACAATATCTAAATGAAAATATAAAAAACGAAATTGATATAGTAGCTTTGATACTTAGGGCAAAAGACGATGGTTTAGATGAAAAAATCATTAAGCTTTTGTATTTATTAGCCCAAGATTTATGCATACAAAAAGATGAAAAACTAACAATTACTAAGCTTAAAAACAAGTTAAATGATGAGTTTTTTTACGGAGATAATTATAAAATAAGGAGGATTTATGAGTGAAGTTAATGTCTATTTAAATGAGTGTGGGGTTTTGCTTCAAAAAGTTTTAGATAAAAAACACCCATCAAACGATAAAGAATATCAAGAGCTTTTCAATAAATATCATTACAACCAAGATTTTGAAGAAATATTTAAAAACTATATAAAAAGCTTAGGGCTTAAAATAATACCGAGCCAAACAGAGCTGATTTTAATTCCTAGCGATGTAAAAAGCCCTTATTATATGGGATATAGTGAGTATTCAAGCAAGTTAGCAAAGCTTAAAGATAAGGATTTAGGCGAACAAATTCACAAAAAAGCAATTTTGCTTATGATACATCTTAGTATCATAGCCTCGTTTTATCCTAGTGAAAATGTAATTTTAAACGAATTTGATATAGCAAAAACTACAACTATTAGCGATATAGCAAATATTTTGACAAAAAAAGCAAATTTTATAAAAGAAGAATATCAAGGGCAGGATTTTGCAAATACCGTAGCATCACTAATAATAGATATGCCACACAAAAACGATAATGAAGATAGTCAAAGAAAAAGCTTAAACATAGAGTATTTATATGAATTTATAGAAGTTGTTTTGAATCATTTATTAGAAGAAAAATTTTTAGCTAAAGAAAAAGACAGCGATAAATACATAATAAAAGATAAATATAAAAGTCTTATAAAATATCATTTAGACGATATTTTGATAAGAAAATTTATTAAATATAAAGGAGGAAAAAATGTATAAATTATCTAGAGTATTTTTGCATAATTTAGGGATTAATGGTGGGCTTTATTTTGATGATTTTGAGCTTGATTTTTATGATGAAAGCAACAAGGTATCACATTTTTTAATAGACACTGAAAATGGTGGTGGAAAAACTACAATCATAAGTTTAATTCATACAGCCTTATTGCCGGATAAAGCTTATTTTATCCAGTCATTAAGACCAAATAGCAAAATAAAGCTTGATGATTACGTACAAGATGAGCTAGGTTTTATAATGCTAGAGCTTGAAAAAGAAAAAAACACAGATATTTTTAACAATAAAGAAAAGCTTATAATAATGCAAAGTCTTATAAAAAATTCAAATGATTTGATAAGACATTATTATACATTTATCCCAGAAAGCTTTAGTTATGATGAATGCAAGGAACTTTTAAAAAACCTTAAAGATTTAAAAAAACTTAAAGAAAAGCTAAATGAAAATACAGCAAATTTTGCATTTATTACAGATAGTAATTCTAAGCATATAGATTATTTATGCCAAAATTATGGTTTTGATAAGGATATACTAAAATTGTATGCTAAGTTTAATTCAGAAGAAGGCGGCATATCAAACTTTTTTAATTTCAATACCATTAAAGAGTTTTTATCAAAATTATTTTTTCTTTTGTCTAACAATACTGCTAGTAATGATTTGTTAAAAGAAATTAAAGACCATAAAGATAGTATAAACCAAAAGCCAGAGCTAGAAAAAAAGCTTATATTTTATAAAGATTTTTTAAAAATTATTGATGATTTGGTTTTAGAAGATAGTAAAAAACAAGAAAAAATTAAACAAAAAGATAAAATACTTTCTACATTGTTTAATGTAAAAGATAGTTTAGAAATTAAGCAAGAAAACTTAAATACTCACAAGCAGGATTTAGAAAAGCAAAACAAAGAACTAGAAAATAATATAATTTTACTAAAAAATAAAATTTGTGAAAATGAAAAATACAAAGATTTTTATACATATAAAAAAGTTGAAATTGATATTAAAAATTTAGAGCAAGAAAACAAAGTTAAGCAGGGTTGGATTTTAGATAATGAAATTAAAATTCATACTATAAAAACACTAAAAGAACAAAAAATCTACGATGAACTTAAAACAACTCATAAAGAAAAAGAAGGATTGTTAAATAAAGAAAATCAAGACCTAAAGCCATTTACAAATTCTTTAAACAATGCTAAAAATAAGCTATCTGATAGGTTAGGTTATGAGATAAAACAGCTAGAAAATCTCATAAACGAAGATAAAAATAAGAAAAAAGAAACTGTAGAAAAAACATCTATACTAGATAAAACAAAAAGTGAAAACGACAAGCAAATAGGCGGATTAAATAGTGAGATAAAAAGCTTATCGGATAAGATTAGTAATTTTGAGCTTAAAAAACAAAGATTGTTTGATGATTTAATTTTAAAAAATAATGAGAGTTTAAAAGAATGCAAAGAGCGTTTAGAAAGAGAATATCAAGAAAATACAACGCAAAAAATAGCTAAAGAAAATGAGCTTAAATATACTCAAAGTAAAATTAAAGAAAAAATCCAAGAAATCAATAATTTAGAATCCGATAAAAAAATTAAAGAAAAAGAAAAGCAAGACTATCAAGAACAAATAAATCAAGCTTTAAAATTACAAGAAGATATTAAAACAAACGAAATTTTAAAAGTTTTGGTAGATTACAATGATGATTTTATAATTGATAATGATTTACTAAATAAACTTAATGAAACAATAAAACAAACAGAAGATAAACTTACAGAGCAAAACTATAAAACTAAATTTTTAGATGAAAAAATAGCGATTTTACAAGATACAAAAACGCCATTAATTTCTGAAAGTACAAAAAGGGCTTTAGATTTGCTTAGAGAAGAAATTGGTGGTGTAGGGTATTACATACATTATCTAAATACTACAGAAAAATCAAAGTTAAAAGAAAAACTATGCAAAAATCCTAGCATTTATTCAGGACTTTATGCAAATAATAAAGAAGATATTATCAAGGCTAAAGAGATTTTAAAAAAGCATAATTTTAATGATATTGTCTTTATAAACGAGATAAATGCTAACGATGAGCAAAGGGCTAGTTTTTATATAAATGATGATGAAAAATACTATGATATTGATAATTATGAAGAGACTTTAATCAATCTTCAAGATGATTTAAGTGGTGCAAAAAATATAAAAAATACTTTAGAAAATAAACTAAAAGTTATGGAAAAAGCAAAAGATTTGCTTAAATTATTTTTAGAGAGCTTCGGGAGTGGTAAGTTAGAAAAATTGCAAAATGATTTAAAAAATGTAGATGATGAAATCAATAAAAATGATGAAAAAATTTTTCATTTAAACCAAGAGCTTGAAAACCTAAATATAACTTTTAAAGATTTAGAAAACAATATAAATAATTTACAAGACTTAATAAATAAATTTTTTGTAAAAAACGAAAGGGTAAAATCTCTTTTAGAAATTGATTTTACAGAACTTCAAAAAGATTTAGAAAATTCTAAAAATAAACTTTTTGATAAAGAAAAAGAAAATGAAAAAATAAATGTAGATAAAAAAGACTTAGAAAACTATAAAAATAAGCTAGAAGAAAACATAAGACAAAATGAAAATAAAATAACAGCCTATAAAAACAAATATGATCATATAAGTATAAACGAAAATTATACTTCATTAGAGCTTAGCAAACGAAGCGTAGAAGAATTAGAAGCTGAGTTTAAAAAGTGCAAAAAAAATTATGATGATTTCGTAAAAGATAAGAATTTAGATAGTTTAAGGTACGAAATCAATGAGCTTGAAAATTCTTTAAACGCTAAAAGACAGCTATTGGATAATTTAAAGCAAAACCCTAATTTTAAAGAAGATATTTTGAAGGATTTTATAAATGCGTTTGATTTAGATATTAAGATTGTTGAGTTTAGCGAACTAAATGATAAAAATAAGGAAAAAATTAATAAAAACCTAGGAGAAATAGGGCAACTTTTAAAACAAAAAGAGATTTTAGAAAAACAATATTATTTGACTAGATTAAGCTATGATGAAAGCTTAGACATTAATGAGCTAATAGAAAATAACGATAAGCAACTAAAAGAAAATAAACAAGAGTTAGGTATTTTAGAAAACAGCTTGCAAATATTAGCGAATAATTTATCACAAGCAAAAGACGAATATGATAGTTACAGGGCTGTTTTTAAGGAATTTGATGCGTATTTAAAAAACTACTCGGATTATCAATATGATAAAAATGATGTAGAATTTAAAATAGGATTTAAAGAGTTTTTGGATGAAAGTGTCTTAAGTCTTAATAATTTAGAAAAAGATATAAAAGTGTTTGAAAAACAAATAGAAAACAAGCATTCAGAGTACTCTTATTTAATGAGCAAGACACAATTAAAAGAATTAGCAAATTACAATAATTTAAAAGTAAATGAGCTTTTGGTAAAACAAGAAGAGATTGATAGGAATATAAAAATCACAAATGCCGAGCTAGATACTATAAAAATAAAGCTAGAAGGGCTTTTAAGTAGGCTAAAAGAATATATAGAAAAAATTTGCAACACACTTCATAGATTTGAGCTATCATCTAAACTAGATGATAGTTTGGAGCAAATTGGTGGAAAATACTTTTTAAAAATCAAAAAATTTGATAAAAAACAAATAAGCGAAAAAGATGTGGATATACTTTTTGAAAAAATCAAAAATGACGATAGTTTCACACGCAATAAAGATGGTTATGATAATTTTAGTGCAAATCTTATTGTAGAGTTAAATCCACATATAGGTATAGAAGTTATTAAAATAGATGATAAGGGTAATTATTATATGAGCGTTGATGAGCAAAAATCAAGTGGTGGAGAAGCTTTGACAATGGCTTTTATTTTGTATTTGGTAATTATAAAATTAAAATATGCCGGAAGTGATAAAAATATGAGTTTTTTAATCCTTGATAATCCAATAGGCAAAGCAAATAAGATGAGTTTATTACAAGCACAAATCAAAATGGCTGATAAATTAGGATATCAGTTGATTTATACAACGCCTATTGCTGATAAAAACTCTCAAATAACTTTTCTAAATAGAATTAGCTTAATGTTCAATAAAGAAGATACAAATACAGGTAGAAAGTATTTAACCACTATAAAAGGAGTGATAAAAAATGAAATCAAGGCTGATTGAGCTTTTAAATGAGCGAAAAAATTTAACGCTTAATGAGAATGATTTTAAGATTATCGTATTTGAAACATATAATTTGTTGGGTGATTTTGACAGCAATGCAGTCTATCAAAAAATCAAAAGCGAATTAATAGATGAAAATATCATAACTCAAATTAGCGGCGGAAAAAAGATAAAAATCATAAGAGAAAAGAAAGAAAACGAGCTAGAAAATATAAAAAACAGCACTCACTGGAATGGGCTAATTCATGCAATTGCTATGAGTGAAAAAAACTTGCAAAATCTAAAAAACTTAGAAAAGATAAATGATTTTTTAAATATAGAAAAAGAGCGTGAAAAGGTGTTTTTGAAGGAACGTTCTTATGAAATTTTTAAAGATGAAAAGTTTTTAGATGACAAGGTAAAAAATGGTTATTTATTTAATGGAAAGCTTCATATAAGTGCGTTAAAATGCACGGAAAAGCCAAGTCCATTAGTCTATGAAAGTGTATGTAAAAATAAGCCTGTTTTAGTGTGCGAAAATAGCAATACTTATCATACAATTTGTCGTTGGAACAAAGAGTTTATGGAATTTAGTGCTATTATTTATGGAAGTGGAAATATCTTTAGTGGGGCACATAATTATCTTGATGAAATTCGTGCTGATTTAGGATTTAATGAGATTTATTATTTTGGTGATTTTGATTATGATGGGTTTTTTATACCTGCAAATACTAATCAAAAAAGACTAGAAAACGGGCTTTTAGAGATAAAACCTGCTTTGTTTTTATATAAAGTACTAATCAATTTTAGCCCCATTAAAAATCAAAAAAATCCAAAAAACATTGAAAACGAAATTATAAAAAATTGGATAAAAGATGATAAGATTTATAAGGTTTTGCAAATATGTTTAAAGGATAATACGAGAATTCCGCAAGAAGCAATTAATTATGAGATTATAAAAAATTATAAAAATATTTTATAAATTTAGTATGTTTAACAAGTATTAAAGCCATACTAAATTTCTGTTTTTAATTCTGGTTTTTTGTCAGTATTTTTTATTATTTTTAGTTTTATTATTTGTTTTATTATCATAATTTATAATATTTTTTATCATTTCTTATTACTTATGTTTTTTGATAAAATTAACTTTATGTTATGAATTGTTTAGATGTCAAAAATACTTGATAATATAAATTTAAAATATATACTTTTACATAATTTAAGGCTGAACTAATAACTATTGAAAATAATAAAATTATTTTAAGTAAAAAGATATTTTTATAAAATTATTAATTTTACTTAAAATAATTTGAAATATATTGCTAATTTATGTAAAATTACATTTTTACCCTAATTTTTAATTGTATGTTTTTAGAAGAACTTTTCGTGCTTTTAAATAAAGGGCTTATGAGTGATTATATAAAAATAGCTGAAAATAGAACAACTTTAAAAGGCAAATTGCTTTTTAATGAGAATTTAAAACATAACTTAATTCATAAAGAGCGATTTTTTACCGAAAATGATGAATATATCGTAGACAATGCGATAAATCAAACTATAAAAACTACATTATTTCATTTAAAAAAACTAAGTCAAAATAAAAAGATTTTAAAATATTTAAAGACTTTTGATGATATTAGTTTAATTGATATTAAAAAATGTGAATTTAGTGTAAAAAATAAGCATTATAGTTATTATGAAAACATACTTTTATGGTGTAAGTTATTTTTAAATGGTTTTAGTTTTACACCATTTGCGGGGGATAATAACGCTTATGCTTTGCTTTTTGATATGAATAGACTTTTTGAAGATTATGTAGCTTTTATGCTTAAAAAACACAACCCAAATATAAAAATAAGCACTCAATTATTAAAAAAACACTTAATAAAAGATGGTCAAAATGAGCGTTGTTTAATGCGACCTGATATTTTAATTGAGCTTAAAGATAAAACAATCATCGCTGATACAAAGTATAAAATCATAAATGATTTAAGTGATATTAGCCAAGCTGATTTATATCAATTATTTGCCTATGCAATAGCTTTTAAAGTTAGTGAAGTTTGGCTTATATATCCACTTTTTGATGGTAGTTTAGGGTATAAAACACTAGAATATAACTTAGATTGCTTTAATACTAAGATAAAATTACAAATTCTTTTTGCTCCTTTAGGTTAATTTTATGTTTATATAAAAGTTTGCAATATAAGTAAAATTATTTTATGTAATTAATTTGTGGCAAAGCCACAAATTTTAATGTAAATCAGAATTTAATTTAACAGCTTTTTTATTGAAGCTTACCTGCATTTTACCATTTGTAGAATTTTGTCTAAAATGCAAGGCGTTTAATCCTGATAATTCACTACCTTTATAGGTTGATTTGTTGAAGTTAAAATTAGGATTAGCATTTTTTAGTTCATAACTTAATATTAATTCAAATTTTGAACCTGCAAGAACAGCAATTCCAGCATCTATTATACAATCATCTCCTAAAATAATTCCAGTAACGCTATTAGCACCTAATAAACATCGTTTTCCTATGCTAATAGGATTACCATCGGTTCCACTTAAAACACCTAAAATACTAGCTCCACCACCAACATCACTACCATCTCCAACTATTGCTGAGCTTGAAATTCTACCTTCGCACATTACAGAGCCTAGTGTTCCAGCATTGAAATTTACATAACTAGCACCAGGCATTATTGTAGTTCCATTTGCTAAGTGAGCACCAAGTCTTACTTTACTAGTATCAAGAATTCTTACATTGTCATTTGGAATTATGCTTTGTAAAAATCTAGGGAATTTATCTACAAAATCAATATTTGGATATTGTTTAGAAAATTTTAATTTTGCTTCATATTCTCTTAAATATTCTAATTCATAAGGCGTATTTTTGTTCCAAGCTAAATTTTTTAATAATCCAAAAGCACCATTTAGATTTTGTTCTCTAGGTTTTTTAAAACCACGAGATAATAAATGTAATTTTAAATATACACATGGTATGCTTTGTGGTTTATCATCTTTATTTATAGCTACTAGAAAAAATCTTTCATTTTTAATATTTTCTTTTGCGGCTTTTAAAACATCTATATTTGTATGTCCTTTTTCGTTTTCAAAACATTTAAAATGTTCTAAGATATTATCTAAATTTTGCTCATTAATTTCAACGCAAAATTCACTATCATTTTTAAATTTAGCAAGGTTTAATTCTTTAAATAATATAGCAAATGTATTGTAATTTGCATTATAATTAACATTTGCAAAGTCAATATAAATTAAATTTTTGCTAACTTGTCCAAAATAACCAACCCCAATGCTAAAAGCGGTTGGTGTAAAAAAATCGCTACTATTTTTTATACTTTCACAAAGTTTTTTAAAATTTTCCATATTTTCTCCTTAAATCATATAACCGGTTTGATATAAAGTTAATAATTCTTTATATAGGTCTTCGTCATTTTTTTTCTCAATAATACCATCACTTGGAAATAATCCGTCATAAATCATTTGTAAATTTTTAAAACGATTAGGATATAAGTAGCTTAAAATTTTTGCTGAAATTTCCTTTCTTACTAAAACAGTTGGAGGTATTAAGCCAGAATGCAACATTTCTCTAATTAAAGTAGAATGATATTTGATATGGTGATGATATCCGTGAGGACACGATTTTGTACTAACCATTACATTACATTTATTGCAAAATACAAATTCAGGTAAAACTATTAATTCTAAACCAGTTTTAGTAGAGAAATTATCAATCGCAGTATGTATTAAATTTTGGTCATAAAACATTCCTAAACCATGATGATTTTGTCCAATCACAAGTTTATTTGCACCGAATGAATGTGCTAATAAACATTCATAATTTGGGTCTAAATATGGGTTACACAAATCTACATTTTCTAAATATATAGGAAAAATTCTCTCAGCTGGTAAAAAATTTTTAATATAATATTCAAAACATTCTTTTTTTATATCATAGCTTATTTGATTTTGCTCACTACCATGAACTACAAATACTATTACTAAATCAGCTTTATCTATAGTCCATCTTAGCATTCTTTCATGGGCTCTATTTAATGGGTTTACATTTAATATTAGTGCAGTAATTTTTTTTGCATTTAGATGTTGTATTCTTTTTAGTAGCTTTCTTTTTACTAATTTATATTGATTATCATATATATGCACTTTACCTGATATACAAGGGTTTAATTCGTTTTCATTTTTAAAATAATTAGAATTAAATATATTTATAAAATTTTTATTATTAAATGTACTAGCATATCTTATTACCCCAACTTTTTGTTCATTAAGAATTAAATCTACTTCATTATTATAAATACAACCCTTAAGACTTGAATTTAATTCATAATTAGGTGAAAAGGTTAAACTGCAAGATAAATTAATATTCGGAGAAATTTCATCAATTTTTTTTAAAATTTCTTCTTCTTTAGGTAAATAACCACCAGTATCAAAACAATTTTCTTCTATTAATGATAAAATTGATAGTTCTTTTGGACTTATATTGATTTTACTTATTTTATTTTCTACTGATGCCATATTTTTTCCTTTTTTCCCATAAAGATTTTCTACTAATTCCTAATTTTTTACTTAAATCAGTATCAGAATAATAATCCTGCCAATTAATTATTATGCTTTTTATATAATCATCTATTGTTAAAATTTCATTTATACCTATGCTATTTTCATTGTCGTTTAATTCTATTGTATTAAACCCTTCTATGTTCATCGTCCCATTTGTATGAAAAATAAAGTTTTGACCCTTACTTAGTTTCATAATTTGTTCTAATTTAGCACCTTTTAATACTTGAAAATTAGTAAAGTATCTAATATCGTTTTCTCCAACTAATAAATTATTAAAGTTAAAAGACGAGCTAAGATCTGTAAAATATATATTAGCATTATGTGAAAAAACAAAATTAAATACAAAACTATCAGCTAAAATTTGCCTATTTGTTTTTATTAGTAGTGGATAATTTATTCTTTTTGGTATATGTATTTTTGTATCTATTACTGATTTTATATAAGAAGTTAATGAGGTATTTTGTGCTTTTAATTTGTTAAAACTATGAAAATAATTTATTTTTCTTATTAATTCTTCAATCATAAAAGGTTTTTGAATATAGTCATAGGCACCATATTCTATAGGGATACTAACTGTATCGCTACTAACATAAGATACTAATAATAATATTACACTATGCTTGTGATTTTGTATTATTCTCATATAATTTTCTACATTTGTAGATAGCAATACAATGTCGTAATATTTATCTTTAATTTCTTTAAAATCATACGCTACTTCACAAGAGTAACCAGCATCTCCAAGTTTTAACGCCATACTTTGGGCTAAATAAATTTCATTTTCAATTATTAATATATTCATAAGAACTCCAATCAAAATATTTCATATTTACAATAGCACTAACGCTAACTCCTTCACATCTTCCTATAAAGCCTAATTTTTCAGTAGTAGTAGCTTTAATATTTATACTTCTACAATTCAAAGCTTTTATTAAATTTTTTAAAATTTCATTTTTATGAGGTAATATTTTAGGCATTTCAGCACAAATTGTTATATCAGCATTGATTAATTCAAATCCACAATTCATACATTTTTTATAAGCATCTTGTAATAAATTTAAAGAATTCGCATTATGGTATTTTTCATCATTAGGACTATAATTAGCACCTATATCATCTAATCCACAAGCACCAAGTAAAGCATCAGTTAAGGCATGGCATAAAACATCGCCATCAGAATGTGCTTTTAGTGCATATTTTTCACCTAAATTTACACCACCTAATATTAAATTTTCATTTTTATTATCATCATTTAAATTATGCCCTATATTAGAATTACAAAATTCATGAACATCATATCCGAACCCAACAAATGTTTTATTGCTAGGCGGTTGTAGTCCTAATAGCTTTAATTTTAATAAATCATTTTGTGTTGTTATTTTAAAGCTTAGTTCATCACCTAATATATATTTTATTTTGCCACCATGAGCAGCTATTGCTGAACTTTCATCAGTGTAGTTTTCTAAATTTATATTTTTTAAAATTTTAGTTTTTGATAATTGAGGTGTTTGAACTAACTTTAATTCATTCCTATTTTCATATGAAAATTTGCTTGAATTAAATACTGTATCATTTACATTGATTACGGGAAAAACACAATCAAAATCGTCAATATTTTTAAATAATTCATCTAAAACTTTTTTATTTATATATGCTCTAGCTGTATCAGTTATTAACACATAATCAGTATCTATATCGTTAATAGCGTTTTTTACGCTATTAAATCTTTCTTTACCGCCTTTTATGTATTTATAATTAGGATTAAATTTTTCATAATATTTTATATCATCACACACTATTATTATATTTTGAAAATTGTATAGTTTTTCATATTGCTTAGCAACATAAAGCCATAAAGGTGTATCATTTATGTATAAATTTTGTTTTTTGCACGGAATTTTTAGTCGTGTAGAATTTCCAGCTGCTAATAAAATTAAAGAGACATTTAACATAGCATTCCTTAGATATTATTTTGTGTTAATTTGTAACATAATTTTTTTAATTTTATCATAAAATATATTAAAAATTTTATAACTTATCAAGAAAGTAACATTTAGTAACATTTATAGTGAAATTATTATTTTACTAGCAGGGATTCTGATTTTTATTTTTTCGTTTATATTATATTCTTTACTTAGTTTTTCTTTTTTTGATATAGCTTTTAAAATTTCATTTTCATATTCTAGAGTAAAATACACGAAATCATTTTCATATTTAATATCTTTAATTGTAGCAAAAAAACTATTTTCTCCATCGTTTTCTAGTTCTATAAAATTTATTTTAAAAATTAATAAAACTTCATCAAAAATTTTTAAATTTAGATTTTGTAAAGCACTATTAGAAATATTTACTTTAATTTTAGAATCATTTTTTTGACATAATACATCTATATGATTATTGTTTTTTGCAATCTCAATAATTTTTACTTTTATTTTATTTTGTGCTGATAATTTAAGTGAAAAATCATCATTAATTTTTTGTTTAAAATTGCAAAATTCATTATATTTATTAATAATTTCTTCTCCAAATTTACTAAGTCTTGAACCTGTTTTTTTTGAAGTATTTAAAAATAAAGGCTCACTACTGGCTTTATTTATTTCATCTAAACAATCCCAAGCATTTTTGTATGATATTTTAAGCGATTTTGCTGCTTTTGTTATACTTTTATCCATTTGAATTTGTTTTAGCAACTGTATGTGTTTTTTTGTTATTTTTACATTTTCATTTAATATAAATTCAATTTCTAAATTAATCTTCATATCTTTTCTTAATTCTTTTTTGCTAACATTATGCCTTGTCAAAATTATTACATATAATTTTTACAATAAGATTATTATAATTTATTAAATTTTTAGGTTGTTTATATGTTTAAGAAAATTATTTTTTTACTTTTTTTATGTTTAAGTGTTTTTTCTAATAATATTGATGATTTTGAAAATGAATTTATTAGTAATGATAAAGTTGAAGTTGATAGATTTTACAAATATAATACTTTTATGACTGATTTTAATTATGCGATTTATAATATGAGTATAAGACCTGTTACCAATATTTACAATGTTATAACACCGCCATTAGTAAAAAAAGGAGTTGATAATTTTTTTCATAACTTATCATCACCACTTAGATTTATATCTTTACTTTTAAGTGGAGAATTTAAAGCCAGCGCGGCTGAATTTGGAAGTTTTTTAGGAAATACAATATTAGGTTTTGGTGGAATTTTAAAACCTTATAAATATGAAAAAAATAGTGATTTTGGACTAATGTTGGCAAGATGGGGAGTTTCTAGCGGAGAACATATAGTTTTACCTTTTTTTGGTCCATCTAATATAAGAGATGCTTCAATGCTTCCTTTTAATTTATTGCTTAACCCTAGTTTTTATGTTAATAAAGATATTGGTGTTGGTCTTACTGGTTTAAATATTGTAAATGATAGTAGTAAAAAAATGTTATTAATAGATGAAGCTTATAAGAGTGTGAAGCCTTATATTGTTATAAGAGATTTTTATGAAAAAAGTAGAGAGGAAAATAAATGAAAAAAATTATATTTTTGTTATTATGTGTTAATTTTTTATTAGCGTATAATGTAGATTCTTTTAATGATGAAATTTCTAATGATGTCTTAAAAATACAAGAAATTTTAAAACAAGATGGAAATAATAAAAGTGAGGATTTGTTTAATTTATTAAACCATAATTTAGATATAGATTTAATGAGTAATTTGGTTTTATCTAAAAAATATTTTAGTAAATTAAATGATAAAGAAGTTATAGAATTTAAAGATTTATTTATCAATAGATTAAAAAAAGATTTTTCTAGTAAAATTGATTTAGTTAAAGGAAGTTCTTTAAAGTTAATAGATGCTTCATTTGATGATAAAAAATGCCAAGCAAATATGCAAGTATTTTATGAAAATCAAGAAAAAAATATGGTTTTTAAATTTAGAAGAATTCAAAATGATTGTAAACTATATGATATAGAGATTTTAGATACAAGTTTGATAGCTAGTTATAGGTCTCAATTTTTAGATATTATTAATCAAAATGGCATTAGTGCTTTATTTGAAAAGCTTAAATGAATCAAATAATTACAGTATTATTAAGAAACTCTAAAAGAGTTTTTGCTTTTACATTTTTGATATGTCTGTGTTTTTCGTATTATTCTAAGTATATTAATATAGAGGCAAAATCTACGAGTTTTTTTTTAGAAAATGATAAAGATTTACAGCTTTTTAATAATAGCTTAAAAACTTTTGGCGAGCAAAATTTTTTAGTTTTAGCATATAAGGCTAATGATGATATTTTTAGTAAAGATAATATTGAAAAATTACAAAATATTGAAAAAGAATTATTAAATTTAGATGGCGTTCGTAATGTCCTTAGTATTTTGAACGCTCCATTATTTTTAAGTGGTGCAGGTAGTATAAATAATGGTGCTAATTTAGATAAAGCTAGAAATGAAATATCTAATAATAAATTTTATATTAAAAATTTAATTAGTGATGATTTTTTAGTGTGTGATTTTTTAGTTAGTGCTACAAATGCTGATGATATTATTCCTATACTAAAAGATTTTTCACAAAAACATAATCTAATTTTAGGTGGTATGAATGTAATAGCAAGTGATATGATAACTTATGTAAAAGATGATTTATATACCTATGGTTTAGGTTTATTTATACTACTTTTTATTGCTATTTTTATATTTTTTAGAAGTTTTTATTTTGTTTTTGTTTGTATGTTTATATGTTTAGTTTCATTATTTACAACTACTGGCGTTTTAGCATTATTAAATTATAACATTACAGTCATATCAAGTAATTATGTGGCGCTAGTTCTTATAATAACGATATCAGTGATTGTTCATATATTAACTCATTTTGCTGAATTATTACAAAAAAATCATATCAGTGATAATACTACAAAAGTAAGACATACTTTATTAACAAAAGCAAGACCTAGTTTTTATGCTATTTTAACTACAGTTGTCGGTTTTATGAGTTTGGTTTTTTCTGGCATAAAACCAATTAGTGAACTAGGTATTATGATGAGTGTAGGTATTAGCATAAGTTTAGTTTTATGTTATTTATTTTTACCATTTTTATTACTAAATAAAAAAGATAATAAAAAGGTTCATTTTTTTAATAATTCAAATTTTTTATTATTTTGTGCCAATACTGCTATTAAGCGTAGAAAAATAGTATATGTTATAAGTGTATTTATAATTGTTTTTTCAGTTTTTGCTGTTCCTAAACTTAGCGTAGAAAATTCATTTGTTAATTATTTTAAAGATAGTAGTAATATAAAGCAGGGTTTATTGCTCATAGATGAAAAATTAGGTGGTACATTACCACTGGATATTATAGTTAAATTTAATGATGAAAGCGATGAAAGCGATGAAGATTTTAGTGAATTTTTAAACCAAGTAGATAGTAATAAGTATTATTTAACTCCAACAAAATTAGAAATATTAGGAAAAATTCATAAATTTTTAGAAGAGCAAAAATATATAGGAAGTGTTTTAAGTCTTTATCCTTTATTAGATTTTGCAAAAAAAATTAATAATGATAAGGAAATAGATGGGCTCACATTAAGTTTTTTACAAGTAAATTTAAGTGATGAACTTAAAAAACAAATAATTAGTCCATACTATAATGAAAATAGTAAAGAATTAAGGTTGGCTATTAGAATAGTAGATAGTGATAAAACTTTAAAAAGAGCAGAATTTTTATATAATTTAAGAAAAAATTTAGATAATATTGGTAAAGATTATAATATTAGTATACAGGTTAGTGGAGTTATGATTTTGTATAACAATATGTTAAGTTCATTGGTACATTCTCAAATAGATACTTTAGAATTTGTTATTTTAAGTATATTTGCTTTATTTTTGATAATATTTAGGAATTTAAGATTTAGTATTATAGGAATAATATCAAATATAATCCCTATTTCATTATTATTTGCTATATTAGGTTTTAGTGGTTTAAGTCTTGATTTAATGAGTGTTACTATAGCAGCGATTTCAATAGGTATGGGAGTTGATGCCATAATTCATTATGTCCATAGATTTAAAGAAGAGATTAAGAAAAATACTTTAGATGATGCCATAAGGTTATCTCATCTTAGTATAGGTTCAGCACTCTATTATACAACATTTACTATAGTTTTAGGTTTTTGCTTAATGATGAGTTCTAATTTTATGCCTACTATTTATTTTGGCTTGTTAACTGTTATGGTTATGGTTTTACTTTTATTTGGCTCATTATTTTTATTGCCATCTTTAATGATATCGTTTTATTTTAATGGTTATTTTAAAAATGAATATACTAAGAAAGGATTAAAGTGTTAAAATTTGATAATATTATTTGGCTATTAAGAAAAAATTTTTTTATTACCATTATATTATTAATTTTAATGTTATTTTTTTCTTTTTATGTAAATTACACAGCAATTAATGATAAATTAATTAATAATAATAAATTGATTAATCATAGCATACAAAATACTTTCAAACAAAATCAAATAAGACTAGATTTATATATAAAAGCACTTGAGATTAACTCTATATTAGAAAGATTAGATTTTGATATTTTTTCTGCTTTTTATTATTTAGATAAGAATGGTAATGTATTAAAAAAACATGCTCAAAAATCAGATGATATAGATAAATTTATAGAAATAAACGAATCATCTGTTAAAAATGATTATATTAGTGAATTAATAACTAATAAAGATTTTGATAGCAGTATTTATTTTGCAAAAAAAATTAAGCATAGAGATTATTCTTTTTTAGTTGCCAAATTAGATTTAAATAAATTTTTAAAAAATATTAATAAATTTAGTGTTGATTTTATATTAGTAGATTCTTTTGGAAACGTTCTTTATTCTAGTGATGAAAATAAGTTAAGAAAATTAGAAAATATTAATAATTTTAATTTTTATTGGTATCTTTCAGGAATTTACCAAACAAGTGAACAAGATATTGGTTCAGTAATTAGTGAATATAAAGGTTTTAATATTAGAAGTTTTATATCTAGTAGTGAATTTTTTAATTATTATTTTGTAATTAGTGCATTTTTATTATTAATATTAGTTATATTTTTATGGAATTCTTACTTGGATTCTTTATTAGTTAAAAATGGGATTATAAAGCAATCTAATTATTGCTATGATTTATTAAGTAGTGCTGACCCTGAATCTAATAAGACATTTGAATTATTGGCAGGCTCTGATTTATTAGAATTACAAAAACAAACTGGGATTAGTGTTTTAGAATATAATGAAATTAGAGAAGAATATAGTGAATTAGAGCAAAGACTTA
Organism: Campylobacter sp. MG1; assembly: GCF_026616895.1. Lineage (NCBI taxonomy): Bacteria > Pseudomonadati > Campylobacterota > Epsilonproteobacteria > Campylobacterales > Campylobacteraceae > Campylobacter > Campylobacter sp. MG1. The sequence continues at coordinate 46,613 of NZ_JANYME010000008.1, read as the reverse complement.
GTTCTATGTTTAGTAAAAGTACTATTCCTATGTTTATGATAGATGCTTTTACAGCAAAGATTTTTAAAGCAAATCAATCAGCATTAGATTTTTACAAACAAAAAATAACAAGTATGTCTAAAATGAATTTATACATGTTGGGTAAAAGGGAAAATAACGATGGTTATGATCCTATAGGGTTTGCTAATAATATGCAAAATTCTATAAAAAATCAGGGTTATTATATACAAACAGAACATTATGTTAATGGAGATGATTATAAAGAAGTAAAAATTTACCCATTTATAATGAGATCTGAGAGATTTTGTTATGATATTTTAATGATACTTGATACTAATATTGTTAGTAAAAGTTATGAAAATATTAAAACTCAGTACGAAGCTTTAGAGAAAAGTTTCATTATAACAATGACATTTAATTTGCAAGCAGGACAGTTAAAAATAAAGTCGTGTAGTAAAAATGTAGATAAAATTTTAGGTCATTCTAATATTGTTTATATGCATTTAAAAGATTTGTTGCATGAGCAAAGTATCCCAGCTTATACTGAGTTGTTATTAAAATTAAGAAATCTTAAAAATAATCAAGTTATAAATTATTCTAGAATTGTTGAACAAAAACTATATTTTAAACAAAGCAATGGTAGGTATGCTGAATTTAAAGTGAGTTTTAGTGTTAAACGAGATTATAATTATGAAAACAAGCCAGATAAACATTTGAATATAATAGGTCATTTTGCTTTATTAAGACAAGATATTTTAGATGATGAGATTAAAGATACTATAGTTTATGAAGATATTTATAAACAGGTCAATATAAATTTAGCAATTTTTGATAAAGATTTTTCTTTAATTAATGCTAGTTTTGGTTTAAAAAGATTATTGAAATTTAAAGAATATTCCAATATAAAATTAAACACTATATTATCAGATGGTGCAAATGAAATAAAACATTATATTTTAAATAATCAAAATACAAATTATCGTAAAATTGTTTTTTTAAAAGATGTTAATGATATATTAATACCTTGTAAAATGCAATATTTAACCAGCATAAATTATTTAGGAGATAAGAATTATTATTTAATATTTAAACAAGAAAGTTTTTTAGCATCTATTGATGATTTTATTTATTTTTGTAAAAATAAAGGTATTTATGATGAATATTTACTAAATTTATATTTTGAATATTATTATGAATTAATTGGTATTAAAATAGATAACAAAGAAACATTTGATGGTTTTATGTTAGATAAATTTTTTAATTTTTTATCTAATTTAGATTTTAATGATGAAGAAACTATGCGTAAATGTGATTATTTAAGAATGTTAATCAATGCTATAATAGAAAATAATAGAATAAAAATTATTCAAATTTATGATGAAGGAAAACTTATTTTTAGGAGAAGTATATGAGCAAAGCTGACATATTAGTAGGTATTCAATGGGGAGATGAGGGCAAAGGTAAAGTTGTAGATAAATTATGTGCTGATTACGATTTTGTATGTAGAAGTGCTGGTGGGCACAATGCAGGTCATACTATTTGGGTTGATGGAATCCGTTATGCTTTACATTTATTACCTAGTGGAATTTTACACAAAAATTGTAAAAATGTAATAGGAAATGGAGTTGTTGTAAATCCAGAAGTATTGATTACAGAAATGGCTCAATTTGAAGATTTAGAAGGTAGATTATTTATTAGTGATAGGGCACATTTAAATTTGAGCTATCATGCAAAAATTGACCAAGCAAAAGAAAAATTTAAAGGTGATGGTGCGATAGGAACGACAGGAAAAGGTATAGGACCTTGTTACGCTGATAAAATTTCAAGAAGTGGACATAGGGTTGGAGAATTATTAGAGCCAGAAAAATTATGTAATGCTATTTTAAAAGACTTTGTGATATCAAAACCATACTTTGATGCTTTAGGAGTGAGTGCACCCGACGCAAATGAATTATTATCAAATTTAAAAAGATTTAAAGAAATTTTATCTCCATTTATTTGTGATACAACTAGATTAATCTGGAAAGCTTTAGATGAAGAAAAAAAGGTATTATTAGAGGGTGCACAAGGAAGTTTATTAGATATCGATCATGGAACTTATCCTTATGTTACAAGTTCTAGTACGATTGCAGCTGGAGCATTGTGTGGTTTAGGATTAAATCCATTTCAAGCAGGTAAATCAATAGGAATAGTAAAAGCATATACAACTAGAGTAGGTCATGGACCGTTCCCAACAGAAGATAAGACAGAGCAAGGCGAAAGAATAGGCGAAATTGGAAAAGAAATAGGTGTTACAACTGGTAGAAAAAGACGTTGCGGCTGGTTTGATGCGGTTGCTGTTAGATATACTGCTAAGTTAAATGGATTAAGTGAACTAGCACTAATGAAATTAGATGTTTTAGAAAATTTTGATAGCATTAAAATTTGTAGAGCATACGAATATAACGGTGAAATTATTGACTATGTTCCAGCTGATTTAGAAAATGTAAAACCTATTTATGAGAGCATTGATGGTTTTGGTAAAATTTATGGTATTAGAAACTATGATGATTTACCAACTAATGCGAAAAAATATATAGCAAAAATTGAGGAAATTGTTGGAGTGAAAATAAAACTAATATCAACTTCACCAGAAAGAGAAGATACTATTATTTTATAATATTATTTATTAAAGGAGGAGTTTATGGGAGTTTTAGAAAACTTTAAACAAATTGCAGCAATTCCGCATTGTAGTTTTGATGCAGTTAAATTAAAAGATTTTTTAATTAATTATGCAAAATCAAAAGGTTTTGAAGTATTAGTTGATAAGGCTGAAAATATTTTATGCAAAAAGGGAAATCCTAATATATGCTTACAAAGTCATTATGATATGGTTTGCGTTGGAGATGCACCTAATATAAATATAATAGAAAGTGATGGATTTATTAAAGCAAATAATTCAACCTTAGGTGCTGATAATGGTATAGGAATTGCCATTATGATGGAAGCTATGAATGAGTTTGGCGACCTTGAATGTTTATTTACCGCTAATGAAGAAGTAGGGCTTATAGGTGCAAATAATTTAGAGCTAAAAATTAGCTCAAAACACTTATTAAATCTTGATAGCGAGTGCGTAGATAGAGTAATCATTGGTTGTGCGGCGAGTTTGATGATGAATGTAAATATTAAGCTAAATTATAAAAACCCTAGTAAAAAATATTTATATGAAGCTCATACTAAAGGCTATAAAGGCGGTCATAGTGGGATTGATATTATTAAAAACATCCCTAGTGCTATTAGTGATTTAGCTTTATTTTTATATAAAAACGATGCTGAATTAGTAAGCTTTAGTGGTGGAGAAAGAACTAATAGTATAAGTGTAAATGCTAAGGCTATTTTTTATAGCGACACTGAACTTAAATCTAGTGAAAATATTGAAATAACCAAGCTTGAGAGTAAAGGTGAAAAAGTAATTCAAGAAGATATTTTAAGTCTAATTGCTAGTTATAAACACGGAGTTTGGTCTTATTCAAGGGATTTAAATATAGTAAAAACTAGCGTAAATCTAGCAATTATTAATCAAAACAATGATGAATTAAAGCTTGAATTATTTGCAAGAAGCGATAATTCAGCAGATTTAGATGAAGTATTTTATAAAACTAAAGCACATTTTAATAATTACGAAGCAAAACTACTTGCTAAAGATGAGCCTTGGGAGCCTATACCAAATGATTTTACTTATGCAGTGCTTAATTCTTTACAAAAATATAATCCAAAAGCTAGTATGAGTAGCATTCACGCAGGACTTGAGTGCGGAGTGCTAAAAACTAAGCAAAATGAATTATTATGTGCTTCAATAGGTCCAAATATCCTAAGCCCACATAGTATTTATGAAAGATGTGAGATTAGCACAATAGATATTATTAAAAACACAACATTTGATTTAATTAAAAACTACAAATAAAAGGAGATAAAATGAGTTTTCGTATAGAACACGATACAATGGGTGAAGTTAAAGTTCCTGCAGATAAATTGTGGGCAGCACAAACACAAAGAAGTTTAGAGAATTTCAAAATTGGCACAGAAAAAATGCCTGTAGAATTAATCCACGCTTTTGCGCATCTTAAGAAGTCTTTAGCTTTAGTAAATAATGATTTAGGTAAATTAGACAATGTAAAAAAAGATGCAATCGTTAAAGCTTGTGATGAGATTTTAGCTAATAAACATAATGATGAATTCCCACTTGCTATATGGCAAACAGGTTCAGGAACACAAACAAATATGAACCTAAATGAAGTTATAGCAAATCTTGCTACTAAACTTAGTGGAATGGATTTTACTAAAGAAAAAATAGTTCATCCAAACGACCATGTAAATATGAGCCAAAGTTCAAATGATACATTCCCAACTGCAATGCATATAGTTGCAGTTTTAGAAACTGAAAGGACTTTAATTCCTGCATTAGAAATTCTAGAAAAAACACTAGATAAAAAAGCAAAAGAATTTGAAAATATAATTAAAATCGGAAGAACTCACTTGCAAGATGCAACCCCACTTACTTTAGGTCAAGAATTTAGTGGATATGTATATATGTTGCAAAGCTCAAAAAGACATATTTTAAAAGCACTTGAAGATGTAAGAGAGCTAACAATTGGCGGAACAGCTGTTGGAACTGGAATTAATGCCCATCCAGAACTTAGTGAAAAAGTATCAGCAAAATTAAGCGAACTTTTAGGCACTAAATTTATAAGCAGTCCAAACAAATTCCATGGACTTACAAGTCACGATGCTTTAGTATTTTTACACGGAGCATTTAAAGCTCTTGCAGCAAATTTAATGAAAATAGCAAACGATATTAGATGGCTTGCAAGTGGTCCTAGATGTGGTTTAGGAGAGCTTAGTATTCCTGAAAATGAGCCAGGTAGCTCAATTATGCCAGGTAAAGTAAATCCTACTCAAAGTGAAGCTTTAACAATGCTTAGCGTTCAAGTAATGGGAAATGATGCGGCAATTGGTTTTGCAGCTTCTCAAGGTAATTTTGAGCTAAATGTATTTAAGCCTGTGATTATTTATAATTTCTTACAAAGTTTAAGATTATTAGCTGATGGTATGATTAGTTTTAATGATAATTGTGCTATAGGAATTACTCCAAATATTGATAAAATTACTTATAATTTAAATAATTCTTTAATGCTAGTAACTGCATTAAATCCACATATTGGCTATGAAAATGCAGCAAAAGTTGCAAAAAATGCTCACAAAAAAGGAATTAGCCTAAAAGAATCTTGCTTAGAATTAGGCTTAGTTAGTGAAGAAGATTTTGATAAATTTGTAGTTCCTGCAAATATGATTAAGCCAAAATGAGAGAATTACTTTTAGCAATAGAAAGTAGCTGCGATGATTCAAGCATCGCAGTTATTAATGTAAATACTTATGAATGTTTATTTTATGAAAAAATATCTCAAGATGAGCATAATGAATTTGGTGGAGTTGTGCCAGAACTTGCATCAAGGCTACATACTGAAGCTTTACCTAAAATATTAGCTAAAACCAAGCCTTTTTTAAACGAATTAAAGGCAATTGCAGTTACTAATGAGCCAGGATTATCAGTATCGCTTCAAAGTGGAGTTGCAATGGCTAAGGCTTTAAGTGTGGCTTTAAATATACCATTAATTGCGATAAATCATTTAAAAGGTCATATTTGTTCTTTATTTTTAGATAAAGAAATAATGAATGATTTTTTAGTTTTACTTGTAAGTGGCGGTCATACTATGATACTTGAGATTACTAAAGAATATGATATAAATTTAATAGCAACTACAAGTGATGATAGTTTTGGAGAAAGTTTTGATAAAGTTGCAAAAATGCTAGGACTTGGTTATCCTGGTGGGGTATTTATTGAAGAATTAGCAAAAAATGAAAGCAATAATACTTATGAGTTTTCTTTACCAATCCCAAGTAAAAGTAGGCTTGAGTATTCATTTTCGGGTATTAAAAATCAAGTTAGATTAGCTATTAATGATTGTATAGTAAATAATACTTTAGATACTCAAAAAGCAAATATAGCAGCAGCATTTCAAAGAATTGCTTGTAAGCATATAATTAATAAATTAAACATAGTTTTGCATAATAAAAATTATAAAGCATTAGGCGTAGTTGGTGGTGCAAGTGCTAATTTATTGCTTAGGTCTAAATTAGATGAAATTTGTAAAAAAAACAATATGCAATTATTGTTAGCTCCGCTTAAATATTGTTCTGATAATGCTTTAATGATAGCAAGAGCAGGGGTTATTGCATACAAAAATAAAGATTTTGTAAATATAAGTGATGATATAATAAACCCAAAATCAAAAAATTTTAAAAGGCTTTAATTTAATGAAAAAAATATTTTTATGTTTAGGATTATTAGGTAGTTTATTAGCTAAGGATTATGGTAATTATATAAGTATTGATGAAAATGGTAAAAAAACTGCTAGATGGCATATTTATGAAGAAAATAATGAATTATTTGGCAAAGTTGTTAAATTGTTTGAATATGGTGATGATGAGCCTTGTAAAAAATGTAAAAAAACTTATGATAATTTTGATTATATAAAAGATGCTAGAAATATGAAAATAGTAGGTGCACCATTGTTATATAAGTTAAAAAAAATAGATGATAATAATTATAAAGATGGATATGTTATTGACCCAGATAATGGAAAATTGTATAAAGCTAATGCTAAATTTGATGGTGATAAATTTATTTTAAGAGGTTTTATAGGGTTTTCTTTGATAGGAAGAAGTCAAACTTGGATTAAGGAAAAATAATGCAAGATTTATTAGCACTTGCAAAAGAGGCAGCTAAGATAGCAGGTGATGAAATATTAAAGATTCAAGAACCTGTAGTTAAGATTAAATTAGACGGCACTTTTGTAACTAATGCTGATTTAAAATCTAATGAAATTATTTTTGACATTTTAAATAAAAGTTCTATTAATATTTGTTCCGAAGAAAAAATTTTGAGTTATGAAAAAAGAAAAAAAGCTCCTTTTTGGTTGATTGACCCTCTTGATGGAACAAGTAATTATATAAAAAATAAAAAAGATTTTTGTATTTGTATAAGTTTAATTGATGGTAATAGACCTATTTTAGGGCTTATTTATGATGTTGGTAATAAAAATATGTATTATTCAGTTAAAGGAATGCAAGTATATAAAAATGGTGAAGTTATAAATAATATTAAAAAAGAATCTAATAAAGCTTTAATTTCTTTAAGAAAAGAACAAAATATAAATAATAGTAAAATTCCATTTAGTTACGGGTATTCGGCATTAAATATTGGTTCAGCGTTAAAATTTTGTGCTTTATTGGACGGTAGAGCTGATGTATATTTGAGATTTGAAAGACTTAGTTCATGGGATATATCAGCAGGTGATTTTTTGATAAATCAAAATGGTGGTTTAATGTTAGGACTTGATAAACAAAAAATTAATTATAATAAAAGTAATTTTTCTTGTAAACCTTTTATAGCGTTTTCAAGTGTGATAAGTAAGGATTAGTAATGTTTGATAAACAAAGGATAATTTTTGAAGGTTCATCAGTAAGTAAGTACTTAAATGAAAATTTAACTTGTATTAGATTCAGTTTACATGGTGTAATTGATGCTGGTTTTTTACCAAAACCTAATGATAACAATTTAATAAAGCATGTTTTTATTTCACATACTCATTTAGACCATATTTGTGCCTTAGCCTTATATGTTGATAATTATTTTGCTAGATTAGAAGATAGTATTTGTGTGTATGCTAGTAAAGAAAGTATTGTTAATTTACAAGAGCATTTTTTTAATAATAAAATTTGGCCTGATTTTTCAAAAATCAAATTAGCAAATGGTAAATTTGCTATAGTTTATGAAGAAATTAATATAGGTGATAAGCTTGAGATAGATGGTATTTTTATTGAGCCTGTTAAGAGTTATCACACTAAAGGAAGTTTCGGTTTTATATTATCTTGTAAAGATAATAGTATTTATTTTACTTCAGATACATATTATCACGAAGATATTATTGATTTGATTAATTCAAGAACTGATATTAAACAAGTAATATTTGATGTTAGTTTTGATTCTAAGAGTGCTAAATTAGCTAAAGATTCAATGCATATGACTCCTATATTATTAAAAAATATACAAAAACAAGTAAGAGAAGATGTAATTTTTCATGTTTTTCATATTAAATATGATTATCAACAAATGATAGAAGAAGAATTAAGAGAACTAGATATTTTAAAAGATTATGGAATGATTATTAAAAATGGTTCTTTTATGCAATTTGATACTGATTATAATATAGGTATGAAAGAAGTGTTAAAAAGACATAATTTAGACCAAGAACAAAAACTAGAAACTATATTAAAATGTTTTTCAGAAATTTCTAAAGGTAGTGATTCTAAAGCAAATCTTAGAGTATTAGGGGAGATGGTTAAACAAAATATTCAAGCTGATAGATGTAGTGTATGGTTTATTGATAATGAACATAAAGAATATTATACCTTACATGCTGATGGTGTGAATGAAATTAGGGTTCCACTTGGTAGAGGTATAGTAGGACAAGCTATTTTAAATAAAGAAGCTATTCTTGAAAACAATCCACAAGCTAACCCACATTTTGATAGTACTAATGATAAAAGAACAAATTATACTACTAGGTCAATATTAGCTATGCCTATTGTAAATAGTGATAATGAAGTTGTCGGTGCATTCCAAGCTTTAAATAAATTAACAAATATTAATAATAGTTTTAATGAAGATGATTTGGATTATTTAAGAATTGCAGCTGATTATTCTGGTAAAATTTATGAAGGTATGAAAAAACAAGAAGACTTATTAAATACTCAAAAAGATTTAATTTATTCAATAGCTGAAATGGTTGAAAAAAAGAGTGAAGAAACAGGAAATCATGTTAAAAGGGTAGGTAAAATTAGCGAGATTATAGCAAGGCAAATGGGTCTTAGCGATGAAGATATCGTTCTTATTAGTCATGCTTCTCCTACTCATGATATAGGCAAAATTGGTATTCCAGATGCTATATTAAATAAACCAGCAAAACTTGATGATAAAGAATTTAGGGTTATGCAAAAACATGCTCAAATAGGTTATGAAATGTTAGCTAATTTTAAAGGTGAGATTATGGAAGCAGCAGCTGTAATAGCTCACGAACACCACGAAAAATATGGTGGTGGTGGCTATCCGATGGGTAAAAAAGGAGATGATATTCATATTTATGCAAGGATTGTTTCTTTAGCTGATGTTTTTGACGCACTTGCTAATGATAGATGTTATAAACCAGCATGGCCATTAGAAAAAATTTACGATTATATAAATGAGAACAAAGGTATTCAATTTGACCCTAAAGTTGTTGATGCATTTTTTGCTGCAAAAGATAAAATTTTAGATATAAGAAGAATATATTGTGATTGAATTTTTTAGGATTTAAATTGAAAAAAATTGTATTGTTGGTATTATCAACTTTTTTATTATCTAAAGATTTGGAATATTCAAAATTGTTTGATATAGCAGAGACTATTGGTGGTAGAGGAATAGTATGTAATGGTCATGATTATATATTAAGATTAGATGAATATAAAAAATCTTTAAATAATTTTTATAACGATAAAGAACTTTATAAAAAACCAGTCAATAATTATAATAAATATTATGATTATTTTAGATATTGGGCATTTCAGAGTATAGGAAATAAAAGATTATTTGATGATTTTAATACCGAAAGTGTTAGATTTTGCGATGATAATAAAATGCATTTTAAGGAATTATCTCAAAATAATTACAATGAAAGTTGTTTAAATTTTATTCAGAGAATAGGAATGAGAGCATTTGGTTCAGTTCCAAAATTTATAAAATTAGATAATATATTTGAAGAATTTTTAGAACTTGATGATGAGGATGCTGTAGCTTTTTTAAATGGTTTAAATCCTAATTATTATGAATTAGAATTTTTATTAAAAATAGCACTTTTATCAAAGAAAAATTTAAATGTTATAGAATTTTTAATAAATAGAGGTGTTAATCTAAATTCAGGTTATGAAAGTGCTATATTTTATGCCATAGATTATTATGAAGCACTTGAATTATTAATTAATAATGGTGCTGATGTAAATTACGCTAATAGTTTTGGTAAAACACCGATTTTTTATGCTGTTGAAAATAATAATATAAAAGCTGTGAAATTATTTATAAAAAATGGAGCAAATTTAAATTTAAAATTAGTAGATAATGAGGAAAAAATAAAAATAAATTTACCATACTATATATCAATTTGTTCTTATATCCATCCATCAAAAACTTTAGTAATACATGCGGCAAGTTATGGTAATTTAGATATTTTAAAATTATTAATAGATAGTGGAGCAGATTATAAAGAAAGTGATAATACAGGTTTAAATGCTTTATATTATGCGAAAATTTATAATCATGAAAAAGTAATATCATATTTAAAAAACTTAGGTTTAAAGGATGAAGAATGAAAACAGCATTTATAACAGGAGCTAGTAGTGGTTTTGGTAGAGCTTGTGCTATTAAATTATTAGAGAATGGATATAAAGTAGCATTATTAGCACGCCGTAAAGAAAAATTAATAGAGATTGCAAACAGATATAAAGAAAATGCGTGTGTTATAGCTTGTGATGTTCGTAATGAAAAAGAAGTCTTTAATGCAGTTTTGAATTTACCAGATGATTTTAATAATATTGATGTTTTAATAAATTCAGCTGGACTTGCATTAGGACTTAATGAATTTCATAATAATAGTTTAGAAGATGCTAAGACTATGATAGAAACCAATGTAAATGGTCTTGTATATGTAACATATGCGATTTTGCCTAGAATGCTTGATAATGGTGGACATATATTTAATTTTGGTTCAGTTGCAGCAAATAATCCTTATTATGGTGGTGCTATATATGGTGGAACAAAAGCTTTTGTTGGACAATTTAGTCTAGCTTTAAGGAATGATTTAAGAGATACTAATATAAAAGTTACTGATATTGCACCTGGATTATGCAAAACTGAATTTAGTGAAGTTCGTTTTAAAGGCGATATAAAAAAAGCTGATAAAGTATATGAAAATACAAAGTATTTAAGTGCTGAGGATATTGCTGATACTGTTTTTAGCTTAATAAATTTAAAAAATCACGTAAATATTAATAGGATTGAATTAATGCCACAAACACAGACTTGGGCTGGTTTTTATATAAAAAAGGATAATGATTGAAATATTTAAAAATTACTGGAGAGGCAAAATTAGAAGGAAAAGTAGAAATTAGTGGAGCTAAAAATGCGGCTTTACCATTACTTGCTGCAGCCTTATTAATTAAAGGAAAATGTACTTTAACGAATCTTCCTTTAGTATCAGATATTAAGACTATGTTAAGGTTGCTTGAAAATTTAGGTGCAACTTATGAATTAAAAGGTCATAGTGTTACTATAGACTCAAGTAATGTTTTTAATACAAAAGCCCTTTATGATATAGTTCGTAAAATGAGAGCTAGTATATTAGTTTTAGGTTCATTATTATCTCGTTTTAAATCTTGTGAAGTATCACTTCCTGGTGGTTGTGCGATAGGTCAGCGTCCTATTGATTTACACCTTAAGGCTTTAGAAAAAATGGGTGCTAAAATAGAATTAGTTGATGGTTATGTTAGAGCTAGTGGGGAATTAATAGAAGCTAATATACATTTTGATAAAATTTCAGTTGGAGCTACTGAAAATACCATTTTAGCAGCAGTTTATGCTAAAGGAATTACCACAATAATAAATGCAGCTCAAGAGCCAGAGATAGTAAATTTATGTGAATTTTTAATAAAAGCTGGTGTGAAAATTGAAGGAGTAGGGACAAGTAAATTAACAATTTATGGAGCTAAAGAATTAAAAACTGATTTTACTTGTGAAATAATACCTGATAGGATAGAAGCTGGGACATATTTATGTGCTGCTGCTATTACTAATTCTAATGTTGAAATTTGTAAAATAAATCCGGAACATCTAGGAGCTTTACTTAATAAATTTGATGAAATGGGTATAGTTTATGAGTTAGGTAAAGATTATGTAAGAATAAAAAGTGCAAATAATATAAAAGCAGCTAATATAAAAACAAGTGAATATCCAGGTTTTCCTACTGATATGCAAGCACAGTTTATGGCTTTGTGTCTTATGGCTGATGCTGAAAGTATAATTGATGAAAGGCTATTTGAAAATCGTTTTATGCATGTAAGTGAGCTTAATAGGATGGGTGCTAATATTACATTAAATAATCATATAGCTAGTGTAAAACCATCAAAATTACAAGGCACTCACGTAATGGCAACTGATTTAAGGGCTAGTTCAGCTTTAATTTTAGCAGCACTTGTAGCAAAAGGAACTACTTATGTTCATAGAATTTATCATTTAGAGCGTGGATATGAAAATTTATATGAAAAATTAAGTAATATTGGTGCGAAAATAGAAGTTTTAGAGGAGGCAGAATGACCGTAGAAGAAGCATTAAATAGTATTAATAAAATACAATCTTTAAACAAAAATACCAAATATGTTAATTTGTTTGAAGCGAAAGGTAAGATATTAGCAAATGATTTTTATGCAAGATGTGATGCACCTATTTACACAAATTCAGCAATGGATGGTTATGCTTTAAAGAATAATGAATTTAAAGATGGGCTGAAAGTTATTAAGACTATTTTTGCAGGTGATTTAGAAGATTGTGAAATTAAAAGTGGCGAGTGTGTTAAAATTATGACCGGAGCTAAGATACCAACAGGTGCTAATAGTGTTTTAATGATAGAAAAAAGTGAAATAAAAGATGGAAAAATGTTCGCTACTTGTGATGAATTAAAAGAAAATGAATCCGTAAGAAAACAAGGAGAAGAATATAAAAAAGGTGATTGTATCATTAAAAAAGGTGTTATTAATGATGATATTATAATGATGTTAGCAAATAATGGGGTATATAGTGTAGATGTTATTGATGATATTAAAGTCGGGATTTTTGCTAGTGGAAAGGAATTAATAGAACCATTTTATAGTGGATATGGCGTGTATAATTCTAATTCTTATGGTATTTATTCTATGTTAAGCGATATTAGTAATGTTAGTTATTTAGGAATTTTACAAGATGAATATGATTATGTACTAAATTCATTAAAAGGTGCATTTTTAAATTTTGATTTAGTAGTTAGTATTGGTGCAGCTAGTGTAGGTGATGCTGATTATATTAAAAAAGCTTTAGACGAATTAGGATTTAGTCCTATTTTTACAAAGGTTAAAATGAAACCAGCAGGACCTGTTAGTTTGTATCATAAAGATAATAAATATATTTTAGTTTTACCAGGTAATCCTATGAGTGCTTATGTTGGAGCTTTGATATATGCTAGAAAAATTATTTATAAATTACAGGGGTTAGAATATAATAAATTTAGTTTTAAATGCAAAATTTCTAATGATTTAAAAATTAGCAATGGTAAAGAAAATATAGTAATTGGTAATATTGAAAATGATATTTTTATCCCGTTTAATAATGGTCGTATAAATAGTGGTCAGATTATGCCATTGTATAAGTGTACTCATTATATTATCTGTCCAATTGAATGTAATTTTAAAGCCGGTGATATTGTTAGAGTTTATGAGAAGAGTTTTTAAGATATATTATGAGAATTTTAATAGGAATAACTGGTGCTAGTGGATTAAAATTGGTCTTTAAATTTGCAAAAGTATTAAGTAAAGAGCATGAAGTTTATTTGATTTTGAGTAAAGGTGCTAAAGAAGTTTTAAAATATGAAAATGAAATAAAACCTAAAAAATATTTAAAAAAAGTAACTATTTTAAAAGATAGCGATTTAGCAGCCTGTGTAGCTAGTGGTAGTTTTAAGTTAGATGCTGCTTTTTATTATGCTAGTAGTGATTTTTTAGCTAAGGCTAATTTAGGTATAAGTGATACATTGATTTTAAGAAGTTTTAATGTAAATTTGAAAGAAAATAGAAAGATTATAATAGCACCAAGAGAAATGCCATTAAATGAATTAATGCTAATTAATATTTTAAAATTAAATAAATTAGGTTGTATAATAGCACCAGCAATTTATGCTGATTATACAAAAATTAAATTTAGTGATTTTTGTATAGGTAAATGGTGTGATTTGCTTGGAATTGAATATAAAAAATTTAAAAGATGGGAATAATATGAAAGTAGCTATATACCCAGGGACATTTGACCCTATTACAAATGGGCATTTAGATGTTATAAATAGAGCTTTGAAAATTTTTGATAAGGTTATAATTGCTATTGCAAAAAATGAAAAAAAAGAACCGTTTTTAAGTCTTGATAAAAGAATAAATTTAGTAAAAAAAGCTACTGATGGTTTAAATGTAGAGGTTTATGGTTTTAATAATTTATTAGTTGATTTTGCAAAAGAGCATGAAGTTTTTACTATTATTAGAGGTTTAAGGGCTGTTAGTGATTTTGAATATGAACTACAAATGCATTACGCTAATGCTGAATTAAGTGAACATATTGATACCATTTATTTAATGCCTAGTCTTAAAAATGCTTTTATATCTAGTTCAATAGTTAGGTCAATTTTATCATATAATGGAGATATAAGTAAATTAGTCCCTAAGACAATTTTAGGAGATTTGAAATGAAATATTTTGCATTTGAAGGCGTTGATACTTTAGGTAAAAGCACACAAATTGAAATTTTAAAACTTGATTTTTTTAATAAACCAGAAAAAGAATTTTATAAAGATTGTATTTTTGTAAAAGAGCCGGGTTTTAGTGAATTAGGTAGTAAAATTAGAGAAATAATTTTGAATGAAAAAATGAGTAAAAAAGCAGAATTATTTTTGTTTTTAGCAGATAGAGCACAATTATTTAGTGAAATAGATTTTAAAAATAATTTTATAATATCAGATAGAAGTTTATTATCACATTTAGCTTATGCAAATGATGAAAATTTTGATGATTTGTTAAAATTTAATTTATATGCTACTAATAATATTTTGCCAAATTTCGTAGTATTTTTTAAAGGTAGTGAAAAATTAATTAGTTCTCGTTTGCTAAATAAAAATTTAGATGAAATTGAAAAAAGAGGCATAGAATATTTTTTAAAAATCCAAGATAATTATGAAAAGATTTTTAAAAAATTAAATTTAAATATACTAGAAATTAATGCTGATGATAGCATATCAAATATTAATAAAAAAATTAAGGAGTATATTAATGATATATGCAATTAAAGGAATAAATGATTTATTAGATAATGATGCAAGGTTATATGAAAAAATAATTCAAGTTTCAAGTAAAGTAGCACAAAATTATGGATATAGTTTTATAAATACTCCACATGTTGAAAATACAGCTTTATTTAGGCGTAGTGTTGGCGAAAGTAGTGATATAGTTGGTAAGGAAATGTATGAATTTAAAGATAAGGGTGGTGATAGTATTTGTCTTCGTCCAGAAGGAACAGCTGGGGTTGTAAGAGCATTTATTGAGCGTAAAATGGATAAAGCTGGTGTTGTTAAAAGATGGTTTTATCATGGTTCTATGTTTCGTTATGAAAAACCGCAGCGTGGTCGTTATAGAGAATTTCATCAATTTGGAGTTGAATGTTTTAATATAGCAAGTGTTTATGAAGATGCTAGTGTAATTATGCTTTTATGCGATATCTTTAAAGAACTTGATATAAATTATCAATTAAAAATTAATTCTTTAGGTACTCCTATTTGTCTTGAAAAATATAGAAGTGCTTTAAGAGAATATATAAAAAATATTGAAAATAAATTGAGTTTTAAATTTTGTTCTGATTGTGAAAAAAGAATGCAAACAAATGTTATTAGGGTATTGGATTGTAAAAATGAAAATTGTGCTAAACATTTAGATAAAGCACCAAAACTTAGTGATTTTTTAGATGATGATAGTAAAAATGATTTTAATAAGTTACAAGAAATTTTAAAAAATAATAATATTGATTATTGTATAGATGAGAGATTAGTAAGAGGATTGGATTATTATTCTAAAACAGCATTTGAGTTTGTAAGTGATGAAATAGGTGCAAAAGCAGCTATTGCTGGTGGAGGAAGGTATGATTATTTAGTAGAATATTTAGGCGGAGCTAAGAGTTATGGAGTTGGTTTTGCTATGGGTATTGAAAGAGTGATGGATATTCTAAAAAGTAAAGATAGTGAAAATATAATAAAAAACGCATATTTTTGTGTTTTAGATGATGAATATTTAGATTTAGCTTATAACACTGTATCAAAATTAAGAAGATTAGGATTAAGTGTAAATTTAGTTTATGAATCTAGAAAGTTAGTTAAGCATTTAAATTCAGCACTTAAAGAAAACTATCAATATTTTATTGCTATAGGAAGTGATGAGACTAAAAATAATCAGTTTTTATTTAAAAATTTATATACTAGTCAGCAAAAATTAGTTGATTTTGATGAGTTAAAAGGACTTATATGAATAATTACGGCATAGATGTTTGGGGTGATGATAATTTTATTATTAAAGATGGAAAAGTATGTTTAAAATATGGAAATGAGCCGGCAATAATTGATATTGTAAATACTTTACAAGATGATGGATATAAGGGTCCTATCGTATTAAGATTTAATCATCTTATAAAAAAACAAATAGAACAAATTTATTTAAATTTCAATAATGCTATTAATGAATTTGAATATAACGGAACTTTTAATGCCGTTTATCCTTTAAAGGTAAATCAATTCCCTGGATTTGTTAAACATTTAGTTAAATTTGGAAAAAAATTAAATTATGGATTAGAAGCAGGTAGTAAAGCTGAGTTATTACTTGCCATGGCTTACAATAATGAAGGCTCACCTATTACAGTCAATGGCTTTAAAGATAAAGAATTGATTACTATGGGTTTTATAGCTGCTGAAATGGGTCATAATATAACTCTTACTATAGAAGGTATTAACGAGCTTGAAGTTATTATAAAAACAGCCAAAGAAAGAGGGGATAATAAACCAAAACCAAATATAGGTCTTCGCGTTAGGCTGCATTCATTAGGTAGTGGAATATGGGCTAAAAGTGGAGGAATTAATTCTAAATTTGGACTTAATTCTACGGAATTAATTGAAGCTGTTGGATTGTTAAAAGAGAATAATTTATTAGATTGTTTTACTATGATACATTTTCATATAGGTTCTCAAATACATGAAATTCATCCTTTAAAAAAAGCATTAAGTGAAGCAGGTAATATTTATGTAGAATTAAGAAAAATGGGTGCTTTAAATTTAGAAAATATAGATTTAGGTGGTGGTTTAGCCATTGAATATTCTCAGTTTCAAAAAAGTTCTCAAAGAAATTATACATTAAGCGAGTATGCAAATGATATAGTTTTCATTTTAAAAATGATAGCAACACAAAAAAAAGAAAAAGAGCCAAATATTTACATAGAAAGCGGTCGTTTTGTTAGTGCTTCACATGCTGTCTTAGTTGCGCCGGTTTTAGAATTGTTTTCTCAAGAATATTCAGAAGAAAAGTTAAAGTTAAAAGAAAAAAATCCACAATTAATAGATGAATTATGTGATTTGTATAAGAATATTAAACCTAGTAATGCACTTGAGTATATGCACGATAGTAGAGACCATCTAGACAGTATTTTAACTTTATTTGATTTAGGTTATGTTGATTTACAAGATAGATCAAATGCTGAAATTTTAGTTCATTTAATAGGTAAAAAAGCTATATCTATGCTAGATTCTTCACATTTAGTAAGAATGCAAAAAGA
The DNA here is from genome assembly GCF_026616895.1 of Campylobacter sp. MG1. Lineage (NCBI taxonomy): Bacteria > Pseudomonadati > Campylobacterota > Epsilonproteobacteria > Campylobacterales > Campylobacteraceae > Campylobacter > Campylobacter sp. MG1. The sequence goes on along the minus strand of NZ_JANYME010000008.1, from coordinate 28,828 downwards.
AGTGCAAGAAAAATATTTAGTTAACTTTTCAATTTTTCAGAGTTTACCGGATTATTGGGGTTTAGGACAAGAATTTCCTATAATGCCACTTGATAGATTAGATACTAATCCAACTAATTCAGCTACTATATGGGATATTACTTGTGATAGTGATGGTGAGATAGCATTTGATGCAAATAAAAGACCATTATTTTTGCATGATATTGATGTTGAAAAAGAAGATTATTTTTTAGGGTTTTTCTTAGTTGGAGCTTATCAAGAAGTTTTAGGTATGAAACATAATTTATTTACTCATCCTACGCAAGTTTGTATTGAAGTTAATAAAAGAGGTTATGAAATAGAGAGTATTATAGAAAGTCAATCTATAAGAGATATTTTAGAGGATTTAGATTATGATATACGTGAAATTGATGAAAAAATTCAAGATAAAATTTCATCATCAAATTTAATAGATGAAAAGTCAAAGAAAAATATTTTGGGTGAACTTTTTATTTTTATGCATGATAATGGTTATTTAAAAAATATTTAAGGAGAATAAATGGAATTTTCAAAAAAAATTAAGGGTTTGGAAGAATCAATCACTTTAGCAATTACAGCAAAAGCTAAGTTGCTTAAAGAACAAGGTATTAATGTTATTAGTTTTAGTGCAGGTGAGCCTGATTTTGATACACCAAAAAAGGTAAAAGAAGCAGCAATTAATGCAATTAATGCAGGATGTGGAAAATATACTCCAGTGTCTGGAACAACTGATGTTCTAAAAGCAATTTGTACAAAATTAAAAAGAGATAATAATTTAAATTATGAGCCAAGTGAGGTGATAGCAAATGTAGGTGCAAAACACTCATTATTTAATGCTATTCAAGCTTTGGTTGACGATGGAGATGAGGTTATTATTCCAGCTCCTTATTGGGTTACATATCCTGAGCAAGTAAAGTATTCTGGAGGTGTTCCAGTTTTTGTAGAACCAAAAAATGATTTTAAAATCACAGCTGATGAATTAAAAGCAGCAATTACGCCTAAAACTAAGCTTTTTATACTTAATAATCCTAGCAATCCAAGTGGTGCTTTATATTCAAAAGATGAATTAATGGCATTAGCTAAGGTTTTAGAAGGAACTAATATTGTTGTATTAGCTGATGAAATGTATGAAAAATTAGTATATGATGGCAAATTTGTAGCATTTGCAAGTCTTAGTGATGATGCATTTAATAGAACAGTTACTATAAATGGTCTTAGTAAGTGTGCAGCAATGCCTGGTTATAGATTTGGCTACAGTGCTAGTAAAAATAAAGAATTAAATAAGATGATGAAAAATTTACAAGGTCAATGCACAAGTAATATTTGTAGTATAGTTCAAGCAGCTGCTATCCCAGCACTTATCGGTGAGATTGATAGTGATATAGAGATGATGAAGTCTGAATTTAAAGCAAGGAGAGATAAGGCGTTTGAGATGTTAAATAATATAAATGGATTAAAAATTTCATCAAAACCTGATGGTGCTTTTTATTTATTTGTTGATTGTAAAGATATAGAAAATGATGATGTTAAATTTTGTGCTAAATTATTAGATGAAAAACAAGTAGCATGTGTTCCTGGAAGTGGGTTTGGTATGAAAGGGTATTTTAGAATTTCTTACGCAACTTCTATGCAAAATATTGAAAATGGAATAAACAAAATTGCTGAATTTGTAAAGGGATATAAGTGAGTAAAATCGCTATAAGTATTTTGAGTGGAGGGCTAGATAGTTGTGTTAGTACGGCTTGTGCAATAAATGATGGCTATCAAGTAATAGCCCTTCATTTTAATTATCATCAAAGAACTGAGTTAAGAGAGTTAAAAGCTTTTAATGATATTTGTGATTTTTATGGAATACAAAAAATAATAATAGATATGGATTTTTTTAGACAAATCGGTGGGTCTAGTTTAACTGATTTTAATATTGAAATTCCAAAAAATGAACTTGGTAAAAACGGAGATATACCTAATACCTATGTTCCATTTAGAAATGGTATTTTTTATAGTATTGCAACTGCTGTTGCACAAAGGTTTAATGCTAGTGCGATTTATACAGGATTAGTTAGTGAAGATTCTAGTGGTTATCCTGATACATCAATAGATTTTGTGGAAAAAACTAAGGATTTTATTGTATCTGGAAGTGGAGTAGAAATAAAATTATTAACGCCATTAATTACTCTTAGAAAATCACAAATTATAAAATTAGGTATGCAAATTAATGCTCCACTACATCTATCTTATAGTTGCTATGAGAGTAATGACTTAGCTTGTGGTAGATGCGAATCATGTCAATTAAGATTAAGAGCATTTAATGAAGTTGGAATAAAAGATTTTATAAGATATATGTAAAAAATGGATATTTTATTAAATGTTTATTAGTTAATTGTGGTTAATGAATTTTTTATAATAAATAGAATAAAACGTATTTTTAGTAAAAATTAATATTTATGATAAGTTCAAGAGATAGTTTTTAATAAGTATAATTTATAATATGTTAGTAAATAATTTAAAATTAATTATTTATAGTCTTAATTTTTATTGAATAATATGTTTATTTTATTTGTATTTATAAATTAATATAGCTGTGATTTAATTAAATTAATTAAAAGTTTAAAATTCATTGTAAAAAAGTGATATAAATACATAAGGTAATTTTTATTTATTTAATAATAAAAATAAATTTTTAATTTAAAAATGCTTTAAAATAAAATTAATTAGTTTTATTTTCTTATTTTAATGAAATTATAAATAAAATATTATTGGATAAAAAGGTTTTATTAAATTTTTTTATTAAAATAATTATGTTTTAAAAATAGTTATTATATTGTTGAATATTTATTAAATAAATTATAAAGTTTTTTATTAATTTATAATTATAATATTAATTAAATATAAATAAAAATGTATTTTAAATTTTTAGGTATAAATTTTTTATTTACTTTAGTATTATGATGTCTTATATGTAATGTAATGTTTAATAAATATTTATAAATTAATCAAATATTATGAAATAAGTATAAATTGCATAGATGAATTTTATAGTATAAAATAAGCTATTTGAATATTTAATACAATAAAGAATATTTGTTGTAATAAAATATTTAAAAAATAATTTAATGAAAATATTTTTTAATTGATAATGCTATTTGCCAATTTTTCTAATAATTCTAAAATTGATGTTTCTTCTATTATTAATATTGAATAATTTTGATTAAAATTATTTACACTGTAAATTGTCGGAGAAAGTGTTTGAATAATCTCACCTAGTTGTTTTTCTAAAATTTGTATTTTATCTTTTTCACCTTTTGCTAATATTGTGATGATATTTTTAAATTTAAAATTTTTATTTTGTGATATTAATAAGTATGCTAATGCTTCCTCTTTTGAAATATTGTTGAATTTATATGTAACTTCGCAAGTCGTTGTATTTAGCTCATTATTGTGATTTATTAATTTTAAGCTATTAATTTTGAATATTTTATTATAAATTTCTATATCTAAATTTGATAAAATATTTTTTAATTTTTCATTATTTTTTAGTTTAAAATTTTCAAAATTATTTATACTTTCGCAATTATTTTGTACATCATAAGCTATTAGTATATTAGAAAACATACAAAGTAAAAAAATAATTTTTAAAATATATTTGTTTTTCATATTCTTTCTTCATTTAAAATTTATTTATAAATATTATAAATAGAGTTTATTAATCTAAGGTTTATGAATGAAATTTATTTTGAGTCTTTAATATATCATTGTCTAAAAGATATTCTAAAGCGTCTTTTGAATAATTTAAGAAGTTTTCTAATTCTTTTTTTTCATTTTCATTAAAATTGTCAAGAACATAATTAATAACTTCATATTTTAAATCAGGTTTTCCAATTCCTAATCTAATTCTTTCATAATCATTACCTATAAAGTTATCTATGGATTTTAACCCATTATGACCACCAGAACTACCACCTTTTTTAATTTTTAGCTTAGAAAAATTTATATCCATTTCATCGTGGCATACAATTATTCTTTCTGGTTTATAAAAATCTACAACCTTCTTTACACTTTCTCCTGAATTATTCATGTAGGTTAGTGGTTTAAGTAGTAATATATTTTGTTTTTTATAAAGTTCTCCATTGCAGTTTAAACTTTGTTTAGTATAAGAAGAGTTAAGTAATTTATCAATTAACATAAAGCCTAGGTTGTGGCGAGTATTTGCATATTTCTCGCCAGGATTTCCTAAGCCTACTACTAAAATCATCTAGCTTTTTCAACTCCAACAACAGCTACACGACCAGCGTCAATAATTTTTACATTATCAGCAACTTTAATATCTCTTACTAATAAAGCATCACCAACATCTAAATCAGTTACATCTAATTCAAAGAAATTAGGTAAATTTTCTGCTTTACATTTTACTTTTAAGCGGCGTTTTGATTGAATTAATACACCTTTATTTTTAAGACCTTTTGCAGTTCCTACAACTTTTACTGGAACCATATAAAAGCTCTCAACACCTTTTAGTGCTATTTTTAAATCAACGTGCTTAATTTCGCTAGTTACTGGATGGTGTTGATAATCAACAATTACAACTTCATAAGTTTTACCATCAACACTAACAGGGAAAATTAATCCGTCTTTTTTACGAACTTCTTTAATAAATTCGTTTGTTTTAAATACCGCATGGATATTTTCAACGCCTTTGCCATAGATATTAGCAATTAGCATACCATCTTGTCTAGCAGCTTTAGCTGACTTTCTACCAATACTCTGTCTAATTTGTCCTTCTAACATAAAATGTCCTTTCAAAAAAATAAGCTTATATTATATAATAAAAAAACTTAAAAAAACTTTATTCATTTTCTTCTGATGACGCTAATCTATATTTAAACATAGAAGAACCACTTGCTGTGGTTTTTTTAGCTTCTCCAAATTTATAACCATCTATTAATACTTTCAAGTCATTTGCATTACTTGCTTTATCATAAGCTTCAGCTTCTGTTATTTTATTTTCTTTAAATAAATTTAATAGGTGTTGGTCAAAACTTTGCATATTCAATGTCCCTTCTTTTAAAACATCTCCTATAGCATTTTCTTTATATTCTAAAATTAATCTCTTAATGCGTTCATTACCTCTTAAAACTTCAACTGCAGCAGTTCTTTTTCCATCAATAGTTTTGCATAATCTTTGAGAAATTACAGCTTTTAAAACGCTTGAAAGTGAACTTCTAATTCTATTTTGTTCTTCTTTAGGAAACATTCCTAAAACCCTATTTATAGTTTCTTGTGCATTAATTGTGTGTAGTGTGCTTAAAACTAGGTGTCCTGTTTCTGCTGCGTGCATTGCTACTTCAATGGTTTCTAAATCTCTCATCTCGCCCACTAGAATGATATCAGGATCCTCTCTTAAAGCTGCTCTTAGTGCATCTTGAAAGCTTAAAGCATCTTGTCCGATAGCTCTTTGATTTACTATTGATTTTGCAGGTTTATATTTAAATTCAATAGGGTCTTCAATAGTGATAATATGTCTATTGTAATTTTGATTAATATAATCAATCATAGATGCTAGTGTTGTCGTTTTACCACTTCCAGTTGGTCCTGTTACTAATATTAAACCTCTAGTTTCTTTTGTGGTAATTTCTTTTATAACATCAGGTAATTTTAAGCTTTCAAAATCAGGCATTTTATCAGGAATAGTTCTAAATACGGCACTAGGTCCATTCATTGTAAAAAATAAATTCACACGAAAAGAACCTTTATATTTAAATTTATCTTTATTTTTAGGTTCGTAAGAAAAGTCTATATTTTTATGTTCAACAAATCTAGTAAAATCACTTCTAGTCAATGCTTTACATAAGTCTAGCATATCTTCTCTACTTATAGCACCATCACATACTTGAACAATTTCTCCGTGTACTCTTCCTTTTGGGCATAAACCAGAGCTAAGATGTAAGTCACTTCCACCTAAATCAAGTAGAGTGCTTAACCAACCATCTAGTTCATCTCTTAATTCCCAACGAATATTTTCTAAATCTATTTCCATTTTTTATCCTTAAAGATTTTTTAATATATCAATAAATGCGTTTTCAAATTGAATTAATCCATCTTCTAAAAGTTTTTTGCAAGCGACATTATACTCAATTTCGTTTATAGTTGAGAATATAAAATCTTTTGAATTTGAAATTATTTCTTGATTTAAATTCTTTATAGTTTTACTAGGTTTATAGGCATTTATAGCATTAATTGGAGCTGTATTTATAGTGTTATTAAATTCTAGTTCTTTTAAATAATAATCTTTACTTAAATCATTACTTTTTGTTCCTGTACTTGCAAATAAAGCTCTTATATTTTCACTACCAACTTTAGATGCTGAATAAATTGCGTTTTGAATTCCTATTTGGTTTTTAACGCTAAATCTATTATTTAATAAGCTATCAACTCTGCTTACAAAAATACTAACTACACCTTTATTAATTATTCCATTAGGATTTTTTGCTTTATATTTTTTCATACCTTGCGCTATTGCATCATTACATTTTTTTGCTTGTTCGTAAGAAAAAATCAGTGTAGCATTTATGCTAATTCCATAACTTGCCAATGTATTCATAACTTCATATCCTGCATTAGTTGCCGGCACTTTTATCATTAAATTTGGCATATTTATTAAATTAGCAATTTTCAAACCTTCTGCAATACTAAGACCTGCATTATTACTATTTAGTGGATTTATTTCAAAACTAATAAAACCATTATTGCTATCTTTTGCATATAAATGGCTCATTTTAATAGCTGCTTTTTTAATGTCTTCTAAAGCTAGAGTTAAAAATAATTCTTCTTTATTTTTTATATTTAATTGCTTAATTCTTTCTTTATAATATGCTGAAGTAGTAATTGCATTTTTAAATATACTAGGATTACTAGTAGCACCATTTATTATACCTTTATTAATCATATTTATAAATTCATTATCTAAAAAACTATTTTCTATAAAATCACACCAAATACTATATTTTTTCATTAAAAATCCCTTTTCATTAAAGCTTCTACTTTTAAAATTGTTAAAATTCCATTTTTTTGTTTTCCTATGCCTTCTATCATACCTTTTTCTTTAAGTAGTGTTTCTGGCGGTTGGTCTATATTGCTTGCTTTTATTTTAATTGCTTCAGTTAATTTATCTATTACAAAACCTATACTTCCTTCTTCTCCTCTTAATACAATATACCTTGTATGCTGTGTTTGTTTAGAACTAGCTAATCCAAATTTTTTTGCCAAATCAATTAATGGAATTACATTACCACGCATATTAAATACACCTAATACATAATCAGGAACACTAGGAACTCTGGTATATTCAATAGGTTTTATGATTTCTTGTATGCTTAAAATTGGAATTGCATATTCTTCGTTATCAATCATAAATCCAACTAGTTGTTTTATTTCATCTTTTGATTTTAAATCGCTGATATTTGTATGTACTTGCCTTTGTTGTTTATTTAAAATTTGATTTAATTCTTCCATATTTTATCCTAATTTTAAATTTTTTCTCACTATATTTTCCAAATATTCATAAGAATAAGGTTTTGTAATATACTCAGTCATTCCTACTTCTACGCCCCTTAATCTATCACTCTTGCTAGTTCTACTTGTAACAGCAATTAGTGGTAGATTTCTATATTTTGCATATTTTCTAATTTCTGCTGCTAGTGTGTAACCATCCATTCTTGGCATTTCAATATCAATTAGCATAGCATCAATAATATAATCATTATTTTTCATGGTATTTAATGCTTCTACGCCATTATTAGCTTCTATTATTTTAATTCCAAGTGGTTCTAGTGCCTTTTTCATTATATTTCTATCAACTGGAGAGTCATCAACTATTAATACTACATAATCTTGTGGTTTTTCTTTAATAATTTTTGATAAATTTTCATTATTTGCTTTTATATCAACTTTTACTTCTTTTGCCATATCCATCATAGCACCGACATCAACTATTAGTGTAACTCTACCATCTCCACGAATGGTTGAACCTGCAATTCCTGTGATATTTTGTAAATAATATCCCATGGACTTAATTACAACTTCTTCTTGTCCTATTAGAGTATCTACAATAATTCCTAATTTGCTAGTTCCAATACCAACTACAACTACATAAGATTGTTCGCTATTTTCTAGAACTTGTTTTACTCCAAATAAATCACTAAGTCTTACAAGTGATAATACTTCATCTCTAAGTCTTAATACATTTTTACCTTCAATAGTGTAAATGTCATCTATAGTTACTCTTACCGTTTCAAGAACACTAGCAAGTGGAATTGCATAAAATTCTTCTTGTGTTTTTACAAGTAGTGATTGAATAATAGCTAGTGTTAATGGAATTTTTAGTTTTATTATTGTTCCTTTATTTATTTCGCTATCTATTTCTATTAAACCATTTAGCTTATCAATGTTTGTTTTTACAACGTCCATTCCAACACCACGACCACTTACATTTGTTACTTGAGTTGCTGTTGAAAATCCTGGTTTGAATATTAAAGAAAAAGCTTCTTTATCGCTCATAGCATCAGCTTCTCTTTCATTTATTATACCTTTTTCTATACTTTTTATTTTTAGTATGTTAGGGTCTAAACCTTTGCCATCATCAGAAATTTCAATTACTATGTGATTACCTTCATTATATGCTTTTAGACATACTTTACCTTTTTCATTTTTGCCTTTAGCAAGTCTTTCTTTCACATCTTCTATACCATGATCACATGAATTTCTAATCATATGCATTATAGGGTCACCTATTTCTTCTACGATTGATTTATCTAATTCTGTTTCTTCTCCAGTTATTTCTAAATCTATATATTTATTGAGTTCACGGCTTAAATCTCTTACAACTCTTGGGAATTTATTAAATACTTTTGCGATTGGCTGCATTCTTGTTTTCATAACAGCTAATTGAATATCAGTAGTTACTACACTTAACTGACTTACAACTTGGTTTAATTCTTCTATGAATTTTTCACCTTCATATCTTTCTTCAACATCATCATATATTTTTAAAAGTCTATTTTTACCTAAAACTAATTCGCCTATTAAATTCATTAAACTATCAAGTCTTTTAACTTCAACTCTAATAGTTTGATCTACATTAGAATTCTTATCTATATTTGTAGGTATTTTTATATTTTCATTTACTTCATTTTTTATATTTTTAATTTCTTGTATATTTTTTTGAACTATTGTTGTATTTTTTTTCTCTTTATTTTTTTTCTCTTCTTTTTTTTGTTTTAATAGTCTTTCTATTTCAGCTTCTATTTCTTCATTATCTAAAGATGATATATCAATATTTTCTTCTTCACTAGAGTCATTTTTGATAATTTCTTCAATTTTATCATTTAAACTTTTATCTTCTTCACATTGTGTTTTATTTATGAAATTTTTACCTTCATTTATATCATTTAATATAGAACAAATTTCATCTATATTTGTAGTGTTTGAATTGTCATTACCGTTGTCTTTTATGTTATGTAATAATGTTTTCATTATATCAACTGAAGTTAAAACAACATCCATAATATCAGGTGTAATTAATAATTCTTCTTTACGAGCTTTATTTAAAACATCTTCCATATGATGGGTAAGTTTTGTTAAGACATTAAAATTTAAAAAACTAGAACTACCTTTAATTGTATGAGCAACTCTAAATATACTATTTAATAATTCCAAATCTTTAGGATTATTTTCAAGTTCAACTAAATCATGGTCAATTTGTTCAATTAGTTCGAATGCTTCTATTAAGAAGTCTTCTAGTATTTCTTGCATATCATCCATGTGTGTTCCTTTATTTTTTTATGTATGTTTCTATAACTCTTGATACTTCTTTATAAAATACATTAGCATCGAATTTTGTCAAAAAAGCATCTCCACCGACATCTTTACTTTTTAAATTTGAAAATTCATTACTTAAAGATGAGTTAAAAATTATAGGAATTCCTTTAAATCTAATATCTTCTTTTACCCTAGAAGCAAAATGAAATCCATCCATTTGTGGCATTTCTACATCACTAATTATTACTTTTATTTGATTTGAAATATCATTTTTATATATATCATATAATTCATTTAATTTATTAAGTCCATCAACTCCATCTTTAGCTTCTATGACTTTTAATCCCATTTTTATTAATGCATCACGGACCAGCTTTCTAGCGGTTGAACTATCATCTAATACAACGGCTGTTCCACTTGTTTTTTGAATTTGTTTTTCTTCTATATCTATTTTTGGAGAATAAATTCCAAGTTCCTCAACAATTCTTTCAAGGTCTAAAATTAATAAAACTTCATCATTTTCAATTTTAGCAATCCCTGTTATTTGACTTTTATCTAATCCTCCAGAACTACTTGAAAATTCAGAACCTCTAATATTGGATGCACTTATTCTTCTAATTCTTTTTGCTTCATGAACTATAAAACCTATCATTATGTTTGAAAATTCAGTGATTATAATCCTATGTTTTAATACTATATCTTTTGGTTCAATTATATTCATCCATTTAGCTAAATTTATTACAGGGATTACGATACCTCTTAAATCAAAAACACCTTCTATATATTTTGGAACACCTGGTAATTCAGTTAAGGTAGGGACTTTTATAATTTCTTTTACTTTAGCAACATTAACTCCATAAATTCCTTCATAAATTTTATCTTTATCTTGCCTGTAAATACGAAAATCTACTAATTCTAATTCATTAGAATTTGCTTTTAAAATTCTATCTTCTACCATTTTTATCCTTCATGAATATTACTTTTCTTAAAAAACAATCGTTGTTATTTTCAACTATAAAAAAACTATTATCGTGTGCAAATGCATTTAAATTTTTATATTTTATATCACCAAAATTAAATTCTTCTCCCTGATGAAAATGTCCTTCAATAATATAATCAATATTATTATTAAAGAATTTTTTATATTTTTGCATTCGCATTTTAACTATTTTTTCAAAATTATTTATTTTTTTATATATTTTTTTTAATTTTTGTTTTTTACAAATTTTTATATATATTTTATTAAAAAATATTATATTTAATAAATTTAATATAAAAATTGTAAGTTTAAATCTTAATAAATTTAATGCTATTTGTGTAATAGTAGGTAAAAAAATATCTCCATGTGAAATAGCAATTCTTTTATTTTCAAATTCAAGTAATAAAGGCTGTTTTTTTATAATTTTTACATTTGTAAAAATATTTTCTAAATTAAAATCATGATTACCTTCAAAATATATAACTTCACATTGCATTGCTAGTTCATTAATTTTATTGATGGCTTCATAATTGTCACTAATACTTTTGTTTATTCCTCCTATTAATATATTGAAAATATCACCAAGCATTATTACTTGTGGAGGTTGTTTTTCTTTTACATAGTCTAAAAAATATAAAAATTCTTTTCTATGATTATCAAAATGCACATCAGCAACAATTATTGCACCATTTTTTATTTTAAACATTATATGTCTAGTTCTTCATAAAATACTTCAAGAATTTCATAAGTAGCACTACCATTAGGTAATTTAACAATACATTCATCACCTTCTTCTTTGCCTATTAAAGCTTTTGCCATAGGAGAACTAAGACTTATATAACCCTTTTCTAAATTACTTTCATAATCACCTACGATGCTTAATTTTTTTTCTTCTTCTGTCTTTACATCTAATATTATTACAGTACTTCCAAATCTTACTTTATCATGTTTAAATTCAGCAGGATTTACTATTTGTGAAGTTGCTAAAATTTCGCTAAGTTCAGCAATTCTTCCTTCTAAAAAACTTTGCTTTTCTCTTGCTGCGTGATATTCTGCATTTTCTTTTAAATCTCCGTGAGACCTTGCTATGTCAATTTCTTTTACTACATTTGGGCGTTCTATTGTTTTTAAATATTCTAATTCTTTATATAGTTTTTCATGCCCAGCTTTTGTCATAACTTGCATTTTTTACTCCTTAATTAATTTTACTAAATTATTTGCTATTTCACCTTTAGTTAGCTCTCTTAATTTTTTTGACTTTTTTAAAAAATCATCTTTATTAGCATTTTTAAATGCGTTTATCAACTCTATTTTATCAAATTTTTGAACAAATTCTTTATGAAACTCTCCTAAATCAAGCTTATCAAAAATAATATTACAAAGTCCAATAAATTTGATTTTTACTAAAGTTTTTGCTATGAAATAATCAATCATTTTAGCCTTATAACATAAACAAAAAGCATTTCCAATAAGCCCTGCTTCAAGACTTGCAGTCCCGCTACAAATATAAGCAAACTCGCATTCTTTTAAGGTAGCCTTAGTATCATATGAGATAGTAAAGCCGCTTAAATCTTCATATAAATCTAATCTATCTTTTAAAAAATTTGGCACACAAACTACGCATTCATAGTCTTTAAAATCTTGTTTTAAATTCCTAAAAATCGGCATTAAAGATTTGATTTCGCTTTTTCTTGAACCTGGTAAAAAGGCTATTAATTTTTTAGAATTTGAGTTTTCTTTAAAATAATCTTTCAATGCTTCATTGCTTGGATTTCCAAAATAATGAGATTTTTTAAAATACTGATTTTCAAAAGGCAAAATCCCAACTAATTCATCACATAAACTCTCAACTACCTTAATCCTACCTTTTTTCCAAGCCCAAACTTGTGGCAAGATAAAATAAATAATTTTGCCTTTAAAACCTGCTTTTCTTAAGGCTTTTGCAAATGGTATATTAAAAGCAGGAGAATCAATTAATAAAATCTTTTCAATTTTATCATTAAGTGCTATTTGAACCAAATTTTTTATAGCTTTTTTTGCTTTTAAAATAAGTGGCAAAATCTGCACAAAACCCATAGCATTAAATTCTGTAAAATCACAATAATTATTAGAATTTAAAATAGGAATTTCATTTTTTAAATTAATATCATAAATCCCGTATAATTCTATATTATCTAATTTTTTTAATATATGTTTTAGATGAGAATTTGCAGAATTTTCTAAAGCTATGCTTAATAATTTCATATTTTTTCCTTGTATTTTATTTATTAAGATATTTTTTTTAAAATATCAAGTTATATTTTACTAAATGTAACAAAAATAGTAAATTTATTGATAAACTAAAATGAGTGCTTTTATTAAGTTTTAGTTTTTAAATTTTAAGTATAGAATTATTTAAAATCATATGGATTTATTAATGTTAAGGAGTAAAAATGATAAATGGTTCTAAGATGATTTGTGAAGCTTTAAAGCTAGAAGGTGTTGAAGTAGTTTTTGGTTATCCTGGTGGAGCAGCTTTAAATATCTATGATGAATTATATAAACAAAATGATTTTAAACATGTTTTAGTTCGTCACGAACAAGGTGCAGCTCACGCAGCAGATGGCTATGCAAGGGCTAGTGGTAAAGTTGGAGTTGCTATTGTTACAAGTGGTCCAGGATTTACAAATACTTTAACAGGGGTTGCTACAGCTTATGCTGATAGTATTCCAATGGTTTTAATTTCAGCTCAAGTTGCAAATTCACTAATAGGAACTGATGCGTTCCAAGAAATTGATGCAGTTGGAATGAGTAGGCCTTGTGTAAAGCATTCTTATTTAGTAAAAACTATTGAAGAATTACCAAGAGTTTTAAAAGAAGCTTTTTTTATAGCAAGAAGTGGTCGTCCAGGGCCTGTTCACATTGATATTCCAAAGGATATTACAGCTACAAAGGGTGAATTTAAATATCCTAGCGAAATAAATATAAAAACATATAAGCCAACTTATAAAGGTAATCCAAGACAAATAAAGCGTTTAGCAAATGCAATATTAGAATCTAAAAAACCACTTTTATATCTAGGTGGTGGATGTATTAGTTCTAATGCTAGTAATGAAATTCGTTATTTTATTGAAAAAACTAAAATACCAGCAGTTTGCACTTTAATGGGTTTAGGAGTATTAGAACACGATAATCCATATAATTTAAGAATGGCAGGAATGCATGGAAGCTACAGAGCTAATATGGCTATGAGTGAATGTGATTTATTGATATCAGTCGGTGCTAGATTTGATGATAGAATTACAGGTAAAACTAGCGAGTTTGCAAAATTAGCAAAAATTGCTCATATTGATATTGATCCTAGTTCAATATCCAAAATAATTAAAGCTGATTTTCCTATAGTTGGCGATATTAAAAATGTTATGAGTGATTTAAATAATGAAGTTGGTAATAACTTAGATTTTAGCGAGTGGCATGAAATTTTAAATAGGCATGAAAATTTATATCCTACATTTACATATCAAGATAGCGATGAGGTATTAAAACCTCAATGGGTAATTAATGAATGTGCGAAAATTACTCCTAATGCTAATGTTATTACCGATGTAGGGCAACACCAAATGTGGGTAGCGCAATTTTTTAAATTCAATGAACCAAGAAGACTTAGCACAAGTGGTGGTTTAGGAACTATGGGATATTCAATTCCTGCTGCTTTAGGAGTTGCATTTGCAAAAAATAATGAAGTAGTTCTTAATTTTGCTGGTGATGGTTCGTTTTTGATGAATATTCAAGAATTAATGACATTAACAGCAAGTAATAAAAAAGTAATTAATATTATTTTAAATAATTCATATTTAGGAATGGTTCGTCAATGGCAAACTAGATTTTATAATGAAAGATATTCAGAAACTAATCTTGAAGATGTGCAACCCGATTATGAAATGTTAGCGAAAAGTTTTGGCTGCGATGCCTATAGAGTAAAGAGTAAAGATGAATTTATTAAAGCATATCACGAATGTTTAAAAAGCCCTAGAACTTGCGTGATTGATGTTGTTATTTCAAGATTTGAAGATGTTTTACCAATGGTTCCAGCAGGTGCTGCAATTTATAATATGATATTACCACAAAATTTAATAGCAAAGGACAATAAATGAAAAGAGCTTTAAGCATAATAGTATCAAATGAACATGGGGTTTTAAGTAGAGTTGTAGGGCTTTTTTCAGGTCGTGGGTATAATATAGATAGTTTAACTGTGGCACCTACTATGAATAATGAATTTTCAAGAATTAATATAACTACGAGTGGAGATGATGCAGCGTTTGAACAAATTACAAAACAACTTCATAAATTAATTCCTACTTATAAGGTTTTAGAAGGTTGTGAGTTTGTAGAAAGAGAATGTGCCTTGGTAAGAATAGGTATAAATGAAAATTTAGCAGGGCTTGATAGTTTGCTTAAAAGCTTTAATGGCAGTATAGCTCATTCAAATGATGAGACAATTACTATATGCGTAAATGATACAAGTGATAGAATAGATAATTTTTTAAAGACTATGAAAAAATTTAATCCTATTGATTATGCTAGAAGTGGTTCATTGTTAATGGAAGTTAAATGAAAAGTTTAAAAGAATTATGTGAAAATATAGGAATTAAAATAGAATTTGAAATGCAAATTTCAAATTTAAATTCCTTAGAAGATGCAAATGAAAATGAGCTTAGTTTTTGTATAAAAGAATGTGATGCTTTAAAAACTACTAAAGCAGGTGCGGTATTAATTAGTGAAAAATTAGCAAATCTTTTACCGACAAATGTAAAAGCAGTTATTTGTGAAGACCCAAAATATATTTTTGCATTGTTTAGTAAGGTATTTTCTAAGGATTTAATTAGAGTTGGTAAAGACGCAATTATAGGCGAAAATACAACAATAATGCCAAATGTTTATATAGGTAAAGATGTTAGCATAGGAAGTAATTGCACTATTTTAGCAGGTGCTTATATTGGCGATGGAGTTTGTATTAAAGATAATGTAATAATATACCCAAATGTTACAATTTACAATGATAGTGTAATAGGAAATCATTGTATAATTCATGCTGGAAGTGTTATTGGAAGCGATGGTTTTGGCTATGCAAGTAATAGCAAAGGACATTTTAAAATCTATCATAATGGTTATGTAGAATTACAAGATTTTGTTGAGATTGGTTCGTGCGTTTGTATTGATAGAGCAGTGTTTTCAAAAACACTTATAAAAACAGGCACTAAAATTGATAATTTAGTTCAAATAGGACATAATTGTGTTTTAGGTCAAGGTTGCTTAGTAGTATCTCAAACAGGACTTGCGGGTTCAAGTGAGCTTGGAAATGCTGTTGTAATGGGTGGTCAGAGTGCAACGAGTGGGCATTTAAAAATTGGCGATGGTGCTATTATTGCTGCTAGGGGCGGAGTTAGTAAAGATTTAGCTGGTGGCAAGGTTTATGGTGGATTTCCTATAATGGAGCAAAGTGAGTGGCTAAAAATGCAAGCAAAATTAAAAAGGATTAATAAATGAAAGTTGATGTTTTAAATACCATTTTATTAAATGATACACAAAGTGGTAAAATTTCATTAGCTAATATAAAAGAGCCTTATGGTAGTGGTAGTAAAGATGTTTTAAGTGTAGCAATATGCCTTAAAGATAATACTCCTGAGTGGAAGATTCATATACCATATGAAAATTTAGATGAATTAATAATAGCTTTACAATCAATCTCTGAAAAAAGGCATTAATTTGCTTAATACACACACTAGAATTTTTGTAGCTACATTATTTTTAATGATGATAAGTGTTGTGTTTGTATTTTCTACTGGATTTTTTAATTATGGTGGTCAAAAGAGTCCGTATGAATTTTTATACCATCAGTTTTTGTTTTCATTAGTTGGAATTTCAATAATATGTGCAATGCAGTTTATGAGTAAAAAAACTTGCTATAATTTAATGATAGTTATGTTTTTAGTAGCTCTTATTGCATGTGCTATATTACCATTATTACCAACTTCTTTAGTTGTCGAGACAAAAGGTGCTAGAAGGTGGATTAGAGTCTTTGGTTTTTCACTTGCACCACTTGAATTTCTAAAAATAGGTGCTATTTATTTACTAGCATTAACTTATTCAAGAAGAATATATGCTGGTGAAAAATCTGTGGTTAAAGAATGTGTAATATTACTTCCTACTGTTTTAATTTATATTATTCTTTTTTGGCTTATTTATAGTACTCAAAATGATTTAGGGCAGTGTGTTTTAATAGCTATGGTTTTAATTTTTATGGCATTTAGAGCAGGTGTTAGTTATAAATTATTTTTCTCTTTAATATTAGCATCCGTATTAGCAATTATTTTAATAATATTAATTAGTCCTAGAAGATTACAAAGAATATTAGATTGGTGGGGTGGTGCGCAAGATTTTTTCTTATTATTATTTCCTGAAAATATACAAGAGATTTTAAGAGTGAGTAATTCAGAAATGCCTTATCAAATTTTTCACAGTATTAATGCTATTTATAATGGTGGATTTGTAGGTAGGGGATTTGGATTAGGTGTTTTTAAATTAGGATTTTTAAGCGAGGTGCATACTGATTTTATTTTAGCTGGAATTGCTGAAGAGATAGGTTTTTTAGGCTTTATAGGTGTTGGTGTTATTTTTGTAATTTTGATTTTATCAATATTTAGATTAGCAGTATTAATGAAAAATAAAAAAGATCATTTATTTTGTTATGGAATTGGAATATGTTTGATGATTAGTTTTTTTATGAATTTAGGTGGTATTATATCTTTTATCCCATTAAAAGGTATTGCAGTTCCATTTTTAAGTTACGGTGGTAGTTCTATGATAGCAAATTCCATAGGTATAGGTGCGATTTTATGTATTTTTAAAAATGCTGGTGAAAATAAAGAATTGGATATAAAAATATGATTTTAATAACTGGTGGCGGAACAGGTGGACATTTAGCAGTAGCTAAGGCAGTTGCAAATAATTTAGATGATTTTGTTTATATAGGTAGTACTAAAGGGCAGGATAGTCTATGGTTTAGTGGTGAAAAATGTTATTTTTTAAAAAGTAGTGGTTTTGTAAATCAGGGAATTTTTGGTAAGATTAAGGTTTTATTTTCTTTATTAGTATTAGTTTATGAATGTTTAAAAATATTTAAAAAACATAAAATTAGTTGTGTGTTTAGTGTAGGTGGATATTCAAGCGTACCAGCATCTTTAGCAGCAATAATATCTTTTAAAAAATTGATAATACATGAGCAAAATTCAAAAATAGGTTTAGCAAATAAGATATTAAAACCATTTGCTTATAAATTTTTTAGTGCATATGAAAAAGAACTTTGTCCATATCCTATTCAAAATATTTACAAACAATTAAAAAGAAAAAGAACTGAAATTAAGACTGTATTGATATTAGGTGGTTCTCAAGGGGCTAGATTTTTGAATGATTTTGCATTAGAGTTGTATCCTGAATTATTAAAATTGAATATAAATTTAATTCATCAATGTGGGGCTAAAGAATACGATAAATATGAAAAAGAATATTCTAAATTTGATAAAAAACCTATATTAATAGGATTTTCTAAAGAAATTTATAAATATATGAGAGAGGCTGATTTTTGTATTAGTAGAGCTGGAGCAAGTGCTAGTTTTGAATTAGTAAATATAGCATTACCAACACTCTTTGTACCATACAAATACGCTTATAAAAATCATCAATATTACAATGCACTTTATTTAGTAGATAAAAAATTAGCTTTTTTATGTGAAGAAAAAGATATAAATGTTGATAAAGTTTTAAATTTAATTATGAATGATGCCTTAAAATATTCTTCAAATTTATTTGATTTAGATTATGATGATGGAGCTTTATTGTTGGCTAATATATTAAAAGGTTTGAAGTGAATATATTTAATTTAAAACTAAATTTATTTTCTATTGAATTTTTAATATTGTTTTTGATTTTTTTTATTATTTATAATAAGTCAAATTTAAAGATTCAAAATATTTTATTATTAGCTTTTTCTTTATTTTTTATATATAAAATAAATTTATATTGTTTTATAGTTTTAATTATATTTACTTTTTTTATACATTTTTTTGCATTGAGTATTTATACTAGAAATAGTAAGAATATTTTTTTGACAATTATATTTGCTGTGGTATTAAATTTAGCGTTTTTCAAGTCATATCAATATATAAAGGATAGTTTGGATTATTTTTTTACTCTTATTAATTTAGAAGGCTTTAGTGAAATATTTTTTCCAGTTGGACTTAGCTATTATACATTTAATTCTATTACCTATTTAGTTTATATATATAAGAATAAAGAAAGACCGGTAGGATATTTTTATTTACTTAGTTATTTTAGTTTTTTTGCTATTTTTCTTAGTGGACCTATATTTGAGTTTAAAGATTTTAAAAAACAATTCGACAATTTAAAGAGATTCAAACATTTAAATTTAGTTTTATCTAATATATTATTTGCTTTAGTAAAAATGCTTTTTTTATTGCCTTTTATTGATAAATTATTTATTGACTATGCTAACGATATTGATAATTTAGGAATTTTAGGATTATTAAATTATTTTTATTTATACTCTATAAAGTTATATTTGGATTTTAGTGCTTATGTGAATTTAGTGAGTGCTATAGCATTGATATTAGGTATAAAATTACCTAGAAATTTCAATAACCCATTTAAAGCTAAAAATATCCAAGATTTTTGGCGTAGATGGCATATGTCGTTATCAAATTTTATTAAAAATTATATATATATACCTTTAGGAGGTAGAACAAAAAATATTATTAGACATTATTTTAATATTTTTTGTGCTTTTTCATTATCAGGTTTATGGCATGGTGTTGAACTTAATTTTTTAGTATGGGGTTTATTACATGCTTGTGGTTTAATTTTTATAAATATTTTTAAATTTAATATGAAACCAATTTTATCATCATTTATAAATTTTACATATATATCTTTGATTTGGAGTTTTTTCTTTTTAACATTTGATAATGCTATAAATACACTTAGTTTATTTATTAATAATAAAAATATAAGTATTCAAGAAATTTATTTATTTACTACTATTGTTGTTTTGTTTATTATTAATTTTTACTCAAAAAATCATTTAGCCTTGTTAGTTATTTTTCTTAGAAAATTAGATTTAATTACAAAAATTATTTTTATTAATATAGTTTTATTAATTGTGTTTATTTATATGCCTAATGGTATTCCAAATTTTATATATATAGGTTTTTAATGAGAGAATTTATATTAATTTTAATTACATCTAGCTTGCTTTTTATAGGAATTTTTAATGATTCTTTAAAAGAGTATTATTATCAAACATATCATAAACCGATATTGTACAATAATATTTTTTTATCAAAAGCAAATGAATTTAGATTATATTTAGAAAATAATGTTTTTTTATTAAACAAAGATGAATTATCAAATTTAGATAATTTTTTAGATGAAAAACAAGAATATAAAATATTTTATATGTATGATAAGTGTCATTTAAGTCATTTGCATAAAATAAAACTTATATATGATGAATATAAAAATATAAAACAAAATATAGTTTTGAAAAAAGATGATGGTTTAATACTTTTAGGTGATAGTTTAATGCAAGGCGTGGGGGTTGCAATTTGTAATAAAGCTAGAAAGAAAAATATAAAATGTGAAAATATTGCAAAGCAAAGCACTGGATTACTTAGAAAAAAATACTACGACTATGCTAAGGTTTTAGATGATACACTTAGTAATAAAGATATAAGAAATATTGTAATGCTTGTTGGTGTTAATGATTTATGGGACGCTAGTGAAAATAAAAAATTATTAAAATTTGGTGATAAAGAATGGATTGAATTTTATATAAGAAGGATAAATGAGCTTGTTGAAGTAGCACAAAAATATAATGCTAATTTATTTTGGTATGAACTACCAGTTGTTAAAAATGAAATTCAAAATGATAAAGTGAGAATTTTAAATGATATATTTTTGTATTTATCAAATAAAAGAAATTATCATTTTATAAAATTAAATCCTATATTAACTGAGCATTTTGATTTTTATATAAAAATTGACGGCAAAAGTAAAAAAATACGGTCAAATGATGGTATACATTTTACTCCTTATGGGTATGCTTTATTATCAGATGATTTTTTTAAAAAGGTTGAATTCCAATGAGATGGGTTGTTTTTTTACTCATTTTTTTATTATTTACTTCTTGCTCTAATAAGGCGATTGATGGTAAAACTGAGGTTTTATCAAATGATAAGCTAGAAAAAGATAAAGTTATTATTGAAAATAAAGTTTTAGATAAAGATGAAATTAATAATCAAAGATCTGATAATATTAAATTTAAAAAAATATTATTTATAGGTGATTCTCATATAGCGAGTGATTATATGAGTAATTATTTTAGAAACGCTTTAAATATACATTATTTAGGCTTTATCCCCCCTGATTTACCTAAATGGCATAATCAATATTTGGTTAAATATAATAACGAAAATTTTAATATAAATTATTTGATAAATACTAAAAATAATTTAGCTTTTTCAGGAATAAATGCTGTTTGTAATAATGATTGTAAGATAAATATAAATTTAGATTTTACCCCAAAAAATATAGAGTATTTAGAATTAAAAAATAATATCTGGAGTTTTAAAAAATATACTAAAATTACTCAAAACATAAATTTTAATGTAAAAAATAATACAACTATAGGTGGATTTTTTTCAAATAATCAGACATTTATTGATAGTATTGGTATTAATGGTGCTAGTATTTTTAATTATGATAGGATTAATAAAAATATACAAAAAATAGCAGCTAAAAAATTAAATTATGATTTAGTTATTTTTTCTTTCGGTACAAATGAAAGTGTAGCAGATACTATAAATTCAGATGAATTTTTATTTAAATTTAATAATTTAATAAAAATTTTTAATTCAGCTAAAATTATTTTATTAATTCCACCTGAACCCGTTATATATAAAGATAAAGTTTATGTTAAAGGTAAGAATAACGACAATATTAAGAAATTAATAAAAAAGCTCGCAGAACAAAATCAAGTTAATGTTTTTGATATTGATGAATTAATGCAAAAAGAGGGGGGTAAACAAGAGTGGATTAAACAAAACAAATCTTTAAAAAATACTCATTTAACAAAACAAGGTTATGACTATGTTGCTTCAAAGCTTTTAAAATATTTAGATAAAATTTAAGGATGAAAAATGAAAGATGAATTAATCTATCATTTAGAAGATAGACCACCGTTTATGCGTGCATTACTTGCTGCACTTGTGCATTTAATGGCTATGTTTGTAGCTGTAATTACTCCATCACTTCTTATAGGAAAAGGTATAGGGTTAGATGAAGAAAATATTACGAGAATTGTATCAATGTCTTTATTTGCTAGTGGTGTAGCTGGATTCATACAGATGAGTACTATTAAAATAGGAAAATTTCAAATAGGCTCAGGACTTTTGAGTGTACAAGGAACAAGTTTTAATTTTGTTTCAGCAATTATTTTTGGAGGCTTGATTTTAAAAAATAAAGAGCTTAGTGATGCACAAATTTTAGGTGCAATTTTTGGTACATTAATGCTTTGCAGTATTACCGAGATGTTAGTTTCAGTTAGTCTAAAATATGTTAGAAAAATAATATCTAATTTAGTTTGTGGAATAGTCGTTATGATAATTGGTCTTACATTAATAAGTGCTGGCTTAATAAGTGCTGGTGGTGGCTATTCTAGTATGAATAAAGATTTAGCACCAAATTTACAATTTGCTAGTTTAGAAAATTTAATGTTAAGTGGCATTGTATTATTATTTATAATTATTTTTAATTCATTTAAACAACCTATTTTTAGGGTAGGAGCTTTATTTTTTTCAATATTAATAGGTATAGTTTTAGCATCTTTTATAGGAAGGTTTAGCTTAGATAATATTAATGCAGTTGATACTTTCATTGTTCCTATTCCATTATTTTATGGTCTTAGTATAGAACCAGGTTTAATTTTAACTTTTGTGATAATTTTTTTAATAACATCTCTTGAAACGATAGGTGATATTAGTGCTACGAGTGAGCTTAGTAAGCAGCCATTAAGTGGAGAAATTTATGAAAGAAGGCTTAGAGGCGGAGTATTTGCTAATGGATTTAATTCATTTGTATCAGGTTTTTTCAATACTTTCCCAAATTCTTGTTTTGGACAAAATAACGCTGTAATTGCTCTTAGCGGAGTAGCAAGTCGTTATGTAGGATATATCGTTTGTATAATGTTAATGCTTTGTGGGATTTTTCCTATTGTTGCGGAGTTTGCTTTAAGAATACCTGAACCAGTTATTGGTGGAGCTATTTTAGTAATGTTTGGAACAATTGCAGCAACAGGAATTAAGATAATTTCAAGAGAACAATTAAATAAGCGTTCGGTTATGATTTTATCTATATCTTTAGCTTTAGGATTAGGGGTAAGTACTCAGCCACAAATTTTAGAACATTTACCAGAATTTTTTAAAACTTTATTTAGTTCAGCTATAGCAACAGGTGGTTTAAGTGCTATAGTTTTAGAAATTCTTTTACCTAAAGAAAAATAAATAATTTATTGCCACTGTTGTGTGGCAATTTTTATATTTTTAATTATTAACTTTTTTTATTAATTAACTTTTAAATATTAAACTAAAATTATTTTATATCAAGGAAAAATATGAGAATTTATTTTGCAAACGACCACGCAGCAACTAAGTTAAAGTTTAGTTTGATTGAATACTTTAGTAAAGAATACGAATGTATAAATCTTGGTTGTGATAGTGATGATAGTGTGGATTATCCTGATTATGCTAATAAATTAGCAAATGAGCTTAAAAACGATACAAATGCAATAGGTGTTATTATTTGTGGAAGTGGTATAGGAATTAGCATAGCGGCAAATCGTCATAAGCATATTCGTGCAGCACTTTGTCATTGCGAAGATTATGCAAGATTAGCAAGAGAACATAATGACGCTAATGTTATATCTTTAGGCGCTAGATTTGTTGATTTTGAACTTGCAAAAAATTTAATCATAACCTTTATAAATACCCCATTTCTTGGTGGAAGACACGAAAATAGAGTAAAAAAATTAGGGCTAAATTAAATGCTTGATTATTTTATTGTATTCATATTAATTTGTGTTTGCATATTTTTTATAGTAATGATGTTTTATTATAAAGCTCTTTTTTTAAGAGAGAAAAATATAAAAGAAAATTTAGAAAATAATATTATTGATATGGAAGAATTAATTAAAAAATTACAAACTCATTTTAAGAGTTCTTTAGAAAATATTGATTTATTAGATAGTGAAATTATTAAACTTAAAAATGAAATAATAAATTTAAGAATTAGAAATTCAAAATATCGTTTAGAAAATGATAAATTAAAATCAAAATCAGAAGAGATTAATGATATAAGTTAATTTAAGGGCAATTATGAATATAGAAAAATTATTAAATGAGAAGATAAAAAGATACCCAAACTACCCAAAAGAAGGAATTGTATTTGCAGATATTACCACGCTTTTAGCAGATAAAGAAGGTTGGCAAGTTTTAATAAATCACTTAAAAGATAAATATAAAGATGAAGAATTTGATTTTTTAGTAGGAGCTGAAAGTCGTGGCTTTATTTTTGCAGCTGCATTAGGAGCTATTTTAAATATCCCTTTTGTTCCAATTAGAAAGAAAAATAAACTCCCAGGAGAGCTAATAAGCATTGAATATGATTTAGAATACGGCAAAGATAAAATAGAGATGAAAAAGGACGCATTTTTAGGCAAAAAAGATGTAAAAGTTCTTTTTATGGATGATTTATTAGCTACAGGTGGCACTAGCATTGCTTGTATGAAATTATTAAAATTAGCAGGTGCTAAAGAAATTAAGAGTTGTTTTTTAATAGATATAAATATCGGTGGGTATGATGCTTTAAAAGAGCATTGTGACGATATTTATTGTGTTTTAAAGGATTAGCAATGGATATGATAATTAATTTTATAAATTCCTTTTTTGCTGACCCTGAGGGGGTTTTAACTTCCTTATTTAGAGATAAAATCGTAATTGCTAGTATTATTATATTTTTATGGTGCACGCTAGAAGGCGAAACTGCATTAATACTAGCAGGACTTGCAGCTCACGGAGAACATATTCATATAGGACTTATCACATTTATAGCAGGTTGTGGGGGATTTTTGGGCGATCAGATATATTTTTATATAGGAAGATACTCAAAAAGCTATATTAGAAAAAAGCTAAAAACACAAAGGCGAAAATTTGCAGTAGCACAGATTTTACTTCAAAAATACGGCTGGCCTATAATATTTATTCAACGCTATATGTATGGTTTTAGAACCGTTATTCCTATGAGTATAGGGCTTACTAATTATAGTGCAAAGAAATTTGGAATAATCAATTTTATTTCAGCTCAAATTTGGGCAGCAGTAACAATAGTAACTGTTTATATTTTCGGAGAACAAATTTGGGCTATTATTAATTGGGCAAAAGAGCATTGGTATTTAGCAGCTATTTTAGTAATAGGATTTTTATGCTTAATTTTATATGCTTTTAAAAGTTTAGAAAATAAATTATTAAGTAAGAAAGGTAAAAAAAATGAAAGTAGTATTTAATGAAAAAAATACTGATTTTAAAGTTTGTTTGATACAAAACAAAGATTTAAGTAGATTTGATGATAAAGAATTTTTTGAAATAAATGATTATAAAGGAGTTGGAGCGATTTGCAACCTAGCTAAAAGAACGCTTTATGTTGGCTTAAACGATGAATTAACTTATGCTAGTTTTATAGCTAGTTTAGGTAGTGCGATTAAGAGCATTAAGAGCTTAAATATAAAAAGCATTAGCCTTGAATTTATTAATCTTGGTTGTGAGTTTTATAGTGCTTATGCTCATATTTATGCTGTTATTTCATCTTTATATGAGTTTAACAAATATCATAAAGAGCCTAAGAATTCTAAAATAGAATTAATAAGCCTTGAAACACAACAAAACGATGATATTCAACAAGGCGTTGAGCTAGGTAAAGTATTAGCAAATGCTTGTGAAGATGTAAAAAATATAGTAAATGAAATTCCAAGCACTTATAATCAACTTAGTTTTGAAAAAGACGCTTTAAAATTAGCTAAAGAATTTGATTTAGAATGCAATGTTTATAGCGATGATTATTTACAAAAAGAAGGAATGAACGCATTTTTAGCAGTAAATCGTGCAAGTAGTTATCCTGCAAAATTAATCCACTTAGCTTATAAACCACAAAACGCTATTAAAAAAATAGTTTATGTAGGAAAAGGGCTTGTATATGATACAGGTGGGCTAAGTCTTAAACCGGCTGATTATATGCTAACTATGAAAGCTGATAAGAGTGGTGCGGCTGCTGTTTTAGGTATTTTAAAAGCAGCTAGTATGTTAAAACTACCTTATGAAATACACGGAATTATAGGTGCAGCACAAAACTGCATAAGCGAAAAATCATATATGCCTGATGATATATTGATTTCAAGAGAAGGTGTAAGTATAGAAGTAAGAAATACTGATGCTGAAGGAAGATTGGTTTTAGCAGATTGCTTGAGTTTTGCTCAAGATTTAAAGCCTGATTTATTAATAGATTTAGCTACTTTAACGGGTGCTTGTGTGGTTGGGCTTAGCGAATATACAAGTGGTATTATGGGATATAATGAAGACTTACAAAACGAGTTTTATAACAATTCAAAAAGAAGTGGCGAATATACTTGCGTTTTACACTTTAACCCACACATTAAAGAGCTTATCAAAAGTAAAATAGCTGATGTTAGTAATACAGGTAGCTCAAGATATGGTGGGGCAATTAGTGCAGGAATGTTCTTAGGCGAGTTTATTAGAAAAGAATATAAAGACAAATGGTTGCATTTAGACATTGCTGGACCTGCTTATGTAGAAAAAGTGTGGGGCGAGAATGCTTATGGAGCAAGTGCAGCTGGAGTTAGAATGAATATTATAAACTTACTTAGAATGGCAAGGAGCGCAAAATGAGCCTTAGCGTAGGTATTGTTGGACTTCCTAATGTTGGTAAAAGCACGACTTTTAATGCTTTAACAAAGGCAGCAAACGCTCAAGCAGCAAATTATCCATTTTGCACCATTGAGCCAAATAAAGCTATTGTTGAAGTGCCTGATGAGAGATTAAAAGTCTTAGCAAATATAGTAAATCCTGAAAGAATAATGCACTCAATGATAGAATTTGTAGATATTGCAGGTCTTGTAAAGGGTGCTAGTAAAGGCGAAGGTTTAGGGAATAAATTCTTAGCAAATATTCGTGAAACTGATTTGATTTTACATATAGTAAGATGTTTTGATGATGAGAATATCACTCATGTTGAAGGTGGGGTTGACCCGTTAAGAGATATAGAAATCATAAATCTTGAATTAATCTTAGCTGATATTGAACAACTTAATAAAAAGCTTGATAGACTTAGCAAAGAAGCAAGAGCAAATCTTAAAGGTGCTAAAGAATGCCTTGAATTAGCACAGGATTTATTAAAACACCTAGAAGATGGCAAATTAGCTAGTGAATATAATAATCGTGATAGTGAAGCTTTTATAACTTTAAATAAAGAATTAAGATTACTTAGTGCTAAAGAAGTAATTTATGGCGTTAATGTAAGCGAAGATGAATTATTAGATGATAATGATTATGTAAAAAAGGTGCGTGAATATGCAGCCAAATCAAATCATAGCGTTTTAAAATTATGTGCTAAGCTTGAAGAAGATTTGGTTGGAATGGACGAAGCTGAAGCTAATGAGTTTTTAAAAGAATTAGGTGTAAATGAAAGTGGTTTAGCAGCTATTATTAGGACAAGTTTTGCTAAGCTTAATTTGATTTCTTATTTTACTTGCGGGGTTAAAGAAGTTAGGTCTTGGACTATTCATAAAGGTTATAAAGCTCCTAAGGCTGCAAGTGTAATTCATAATGATTTTGAAAAAGGCTTTATCAAGGCTGAAGTAATTAGCTATGATGATTTCGTAAATTGTGGTGGTGAAGCAAAGGCTAAAGAAGCAGGTAAATTACGCTTAGAAGGTAAAGATTACGAAGTAATTGACGGCGATATAATGCACTTTAGATTTAATGTTTAAGGTAAATTTACTTTAAACATTTTATTATTTAATTTAATAGATTGAAATTGTATAATAATTGTTTTTATGTTTTATAGCATTGCTAATGCAAAATGATCTGGTTAAATTTTTAATATTTAATTTATATAGAATAAATTTATGGACTAGTAAAATTTATTGTTTGAAATTTTAATTTTATATATAATTTAAATTATAATTTATTGAAAAAATAAAATTTATTTTAAAAATTATTTAATTAAATTTTTAGTTTTATATAATATATTAATTTATTATAATAATTTTTATTTTGCAGTTAAATTTATAATTTGATATATTTTTTTAGAAATGAATAATATTTTTAATAATAAAATTAATTAAAATTATGAATTTGTTAAATTATTTTATTTAATAGAATATTACGAAACACCTAAAATATTAAAAGATTTGAAAGAAAAATGATTAAAAATAAATAAATTAGATGAAAAATAGATTAAGGTGAAATAATTATTGTGAATTAGTATCGTAATAAAAAGCATATCAAAAAATAAAGATTTTTAATATAAGGTACATAAAATAATTAGGTGTTTATAAATATAAAAACTAATTAAAAGTATAGATATAAATAATGAAGTATAACAATGAAACAAAAGTCATTAACTATGAATATTTAAGCTAAATAAAATACTATAAAGTTTAAATTAAGTTTTTTAGTGTGTATTATTTAGTTTTTTTGCATTTTTATAAATATACATCACATTTTAGAGTTTATAACTGCTTTGATTTGTCTTTATATAGTCTAGATAAATCGCAAGAATAAAATAGGCAAGGGAGAGGCTAAAGCTATCTAAAATGTAATTAAATTTTATATCATA
>NZ_JANYME010000007.1 GCF_026616895.1 Campylobacter sp. MG1 | reverse complement strand
TCACCTTTAAATGTGCTTAGGTTTGCAACAGCTTTTGTAGCTTCAGCGTCGTCTTTAATACCACCTAATTTTGGAACAGCAACAGCTGCTAAAATTCCGATAATCACGATTACGAAAATCAACTCAATCATTGTAAAGCCCTTTTTCATGGGTCACTCCTTAAAAAATAAATTTCACTTTATTTACACAAAGGTGTAATGAAAAAAATAAAGAAAACAACGATAAAAAGGCTATTAAAATAAACTTATATTGATTAAAAATACTAAAAATTTAATAAGCAAAATTGTAATAATTGATTTTAAAAATATTAATTTTGAAAAAAGCCTAAAATTTAGGCTTTTTGTAATTCTTTTAAAGCATTTTGTATTTGAATTTCTACCATTTTAGTAGCTGTGCCACCATAAGACATTCTTTTATTTACGCAAGTAATTAAGCTAATATTTTCATAAATATCATCGCTAATTTGTGTAGAAAATTCTTGCAAGGTTTTAAGGTCAATTTCTTCTAATTTTTTATTATTTTTTATAGCATAATTTACGATTTTTCCTGTAATTTCATGTGCATTTCTAAACGCAACGCCTTTTTTTGCTAAATAATCGGCTAAATCAGTAGCATTTGAAAAACCATTCGTAGCTGCTTTTTTCATAATATCAGCATTTATTTTCATTTTTTCAAGCATTTTGCTAAGTATCACAACGCTATCAAAAAGAGTATCCATACTATCATAAACTTGTGCTTTATCCTCGCTCATATCGGTATTATACGCAAGTGGCAAACCTTTCATAATAGTTAGCATAGCCATTAAATTTCCATACATTCTACCGCTTTTACCACGCATTTTTTCACATACATCTGGGTTTTTTTTCTGTGGCATAATGCTTGAACCAGTGCAAAAATCATCACTAAGCTCAATAAATTTATAATCATTTGACATAAATAAAATAAGTTCTTCGCATAACCTTGAAAAATGTGAAAAACAAATCGCACTAACGCTACAAAACTCTATCATATGGTCACGATTACTTACAGTATCAATACTATTTTCGCTAACCTTGCTAAAATTTAATTCCTTTGCTACAAAAAATCTATCTATATCAAAAGTAGTTCCAGCAAGTGCAGCAGCACCTAAAGGACATTCATCAAGTCTATTATAAAGTTCTTTAAATCTTAAAATATCTCTATTTATCATCCAAAAATATGCCATTATCCAGTGTGAAAATAAAATCGGTTGTGCTGTTTGTAAATGTGTAAAACCTGGCATAATAACACTTATATTATCTTGTGCTTGTTTTATAATAACACTTTGTAAATTTTTTAATTCTTTTACAATATCCTTAATATATGCTCTCATTTGTAAATGAGAATCAAGTGTGGTTTGATCATTCCTACTCCTTGCTGTATGAAGTTTTCCAGCCACTACGCCTATGATTTCTTTTAATCGTTTTTCTATAGCCATATGTATATCTTCATCACTGATATCAAAAATAAATTTATTTTCAATAAATTCTTGTTTGATTTGTTCTAAACCATTTAGAATTTGTTCTTTTTCATCATTACTTATTATTCCTTTAAACGCTAACATTTTACAATGTGCTACGCTACCTTCTATATCAAATAAAGCAAGTCTAGGCTCTACTGGTAATGACGCTGTATATTTTTCTACTAATTTATTAGTAGCTTCATTAAACCTACCACCCCATAATTTATCTTTCATTTTTGTCCTTTTTTTCATATTTTGCACGATTGTATCATTAAATTTATATTTTTGATAAGAATAAATTTATTTTTATCATTTTTAGGATAATATAGTAAAAAAATCTTAAGGAGAAAATATGAAACATTTATTAATAATTGGAGCTGGTGGAGTTAGCCGTGTAGCAACCTATAAAGCTGCTGAATACAAATATTTTGACAAAATTACTCTTGCAAGTAGGACAAAGAGCAAATGTGATGAGATAGCAAGTTTTATTAAAGAGCGTTTAGGGGTTGAGATTGCAACTGCTACGATTAATGCTGATGATACAAATGCAGTTGTTAAGCTTATACAAGATATAAACGCTACGATTTTATTAAATGTGGCTTTACCTTATCAAGATTTAGCTTTAATGGACGCTTGTTCTCAAACTAAAATTCCATACATTGATACAGCAAATTACGAACATCCTGATTTAGCTAAATTTGAATATAAAGAGCAATGGGCTAGAAATAATGACTTTTTAAAAGCTGGTGTTCCTGCACTGCTTGGTAGTGGATTTGACCCAGGTGCAACCAATGTTATGTGTGCGTATGCGCAGCAATATTTATTTGATGAAATTCATACAATTGATATTATGGATTGTAATGCAGGAGATCACGGCTATGCTTTCGCAACTAATTTTAACCCTGAAATAAACTTAAGAGAAGTTAGTGCAAATGGTAGATATTGGGAAAATGGTGAGTGGATTGAGACTAAACCACTTGAGATTAAAGTTGAACACGATTATCCTGAAGTTGGGGTTAAAGATAGCTATTTACTTTATCATGAAGAACTTGAGAGCTTATGTAAAAATATAAAAGGTTTAAAAAGAATTAGATTTTTTATGACTTTTGGACAAAGCTATATTCAACATATGAATTGTCTTAAAAATGTAGGTATGCTAGGAATTGAGCCAGTTGAACATCAAGGAATGAAGATAATTCCTATTGAGTTTTTAAAGACACTTTTACCTGACCCTGCAAGTCTTGGTGCAAGGACTAAAGGCAAGACAAACATAGGTTGTATTATTGAAGGTATTAAAGATGGCAAGGCTAAAAAAGTATATATTTATAATGTTTGCGTGCATGAAGAATGCTACGCTGAAACTGGCGCTCAAGCAGTAAGCTACACAACAGGCGTTCCTGCTGCAATTGGAACATATTTAATAGCAAGTGGCAAATGGAGCGGAAAAGGTGTGTTTAATATGGAAGAATTTGATGCAAAACCATTCTTTGATGAAATGAATAAAATGGGTCTTCCTATTAAAATACTAGAATTAAACTAATAGGTTTAATTATTATTAACTAAAAATTAATAAGATTAATAAATATTAATAGGGGGGGGGGTAACCGTGAGATTAATAAATAAATATTTAATATTAATTATATCAATATTATTTTTAACATCATGTTCTACAGCAGTTTTTACAGGTTTTGATACCGAAAATAAAGCAAAAGTAAATGATATAGCTACACAAAATTGTGATTTAAATAATAAAAATTTAAAATACGATGACAAAGAAAATCCACAAAATTTAATATCTATAAAAGACCCAGTTTATCATGGGAGCTATTTAGGATATAAAGCATTTTTATGTGGAGAATTTCAAAAAAGTATAAATATCTTTAATATTGTAGAAGATAATTATAGATTTAGTGTAGACGAAGAAAATATAGCTAAAAAAGCTGGTAAAGAAGTATTACACGCTGTTACTAATCAAAACGCAACAGATTATGAGGGCTTGTATTTTGAAAGAATACTAACGAATACCTATAAAGCTATGGATTATCTAGCGTTAAAAGATTATGGTGCAGCTAGAGTTGAAATTAATCGTGCTATTAATAGACAAGAAATTGCTAGAGATGAATTTGAAAAAGCTATATCAAAAAAACGAGAAAAGCTAAATAGCACTGATGAAAATAACAATATGGCTAATAAAATCATACAAGAAAATTTTGATTTTTTACAAACTAAAGCATACAAAGATTTTACGAATCCATTTGTTAGTTATTTTGCTGGATTATTTTTTGTTTTAGATAAAGATTATAGTAAAGCACGATTTCAATTTAGAGAAACGAGTGTTCAAGAAAATAATATTTATATAGCACAAGATTACATATTAGCTAATACAAATTTTAATATTAAAAAAAATAAAAAATCTAAAAATAAAATCATATCAAGTATGGATATATCAAATAATGGAAAATATATATGGCTAATATTTGACAATGGGTATGGTTTAAATTTAAAAGAAACGAATTTCACAATCCCATTTATGGTAACAAACGACGGGGTTGCAGGTTTATCTAGCTTAAACTTTGCTATGGCTACTTTAGGTGATAGCTATAAATCTTATGATTATTTATTTATAAATGATAAAGATACTAAATTATTAAGTGATATGGATAGTGTAATTACGGCAGAATACAAAGCAAATTTAGCATACCGTGTAACAAAAACAATCATAAATTTAACAGCAAAAACAGCATTAAACACAGCCGCTACTAAAGAAGATAGAACTTTAGGCTTAGCTACTAATATTTTTACATTTTTAACAAATCACGCTGATACTAGATATTTCGTAGGAGTTCCTAAAGAATATCAAGTAGCAAGAGTACCAAACAATGGAAAAATAATTATATCAAACCCAAACAAAGAGATAATATTAGAAGAAAATTTAAACCCAAATAAACACTTTGTAATATATATAAAATCACCTATTGCTGGAGTGTTTTATAAACAAATTTTTGAAGAAAGATAAGTAAAAGGAGTAATATGAAAAAGTATATTTTAGGTCTTAGTATGTTGTGTTTTTGTGCTTGTGCTAATACACAAAGCACAAATAAGCCAGTAGTTCAAGCATTAAATCAATGTCAAAATGTAATTTATACAGATGTTAGTTTAAATAAAAATCTAGCTTGTACTGAAGATGTATATTATAAAAATGAAACATTATTAGCTAATATAAATTTTACAAATTTAAAAAGTAGTGAGCAAAAAATCAAAATTAGCATTGATTGGTTTGATAAAAATTTACACCACATAAATACTGGAAATTTAGGAAAAAAAGAAGTAACAATATTTCCTAACGATATAGTATATTTACAATTCCCTGCACCATCTTCTCAAGCAAGGGCATATAAAATTCAAGTTTATAAAATAACAAAATGAAAGGAATAATTATGAAAAAAACTTATATGTTATCACTAATGGTTGCACTTGGACTTAGTGCGTGTGTTGCACCTGAATATGTTCAACCAACACCAAATAATAAAGCTGAAAAGCCAGTATCTTTAGGTATTGACGATGCTGATATTGATAAAGTTGCAAGAGAAATGATTGATTCTATGCTTGCAAGTCCATATTTTACAAATTCAAAAGCTGGACATTATCTAGTAGTATCAAGAGTTGTAAATGATACTATGCAACATTTTGATACTGATTTAATAACAGCAAAAATTGAAAGAGCATTAAGACAAACAGGAAGAGTAAAGGTTACTTCAGCACTTGGTGCAAATGGTGCTAGAGATGAGGCTACTTATAATATGAGAGAGTTAAGAGATAATGATGAATTTGACCAAGGGACAATAGCAGCTAAAGGTTCTTTAAAGGCAGCTGATTTATCACTTAGTGGAAAAATTATCCAAAGAAACACAAAAATTTCAGGTTCTAAACAAAGAGTAGATTATTATTTTCAACTAAGATTAACTGATACAGGCACAGGTTTAATTGAATGGGATGAAGAAGTAAAAGTTAATAAAGCAGGTTCAAATAGGAGCGTAACATGGTAAGAAAAATTTTATTAAGTTCAGTATTAGCAAGTGTTATAAGTGTTGGTGCATTAGCTGAAGAAGTGGCTAATCAAACACCTACTCAAGCTACAAGTGAAGTAGTAGCACCTAAAGAAGAAAGTGTTGTAAGCCAAGACATAAAAGCTACTGATGAGACTTTGCCAGTAAGTGATGAAAACAATGGTTTTGTTGATGACGAAAATGATATTTTAAGAATGATGAGTGAAGTAGCAGAACAAATAGAGGATAAAGCAAGTGGAAGAGAAGCTTTCATTTCTCCTGCTATTCCAATTCCTGTATTTAGAGAAGACCCAAAATACTATGATTATTTAGCAAGTGCTTACAATGAAGCATTTTTAAGGTTAAAAGCAAAAATAGTTATGGAAAAATACGGTATTTATCAAACAAAAAATATTTTAAGTGGTTATAGTGATGATTTAAGCGATGCTGATATTGATAAATTAATAGAGCAAGAAATTAAAAGTCAAAAAGAAAAAAACAAAACAGCAGAAAACATTATAAATGCACTAATTAAAAAAATCGCAGGAGATGATGCTATAAAAGAACAAGAGTTAATTTATAGAGCTGAAAAAATCAAAAACTCTCAAGATTTTAAAACAGAATCGCTTAAAACAGCATTTGGTGCTGTGAACGGTTTAATTCCTTATGAAAATTATATTGTAAAAGGTAAAAATGGTTATGACCAAGTTGGTCTAGTAGCTTATATATCACCTAAATCAATAGAATTAGCAGCAGCTTTAAAAGGTGGATATTTAGCAAAACCAACAGCTAAAAAAGAACAATGCAAAAATGCAAGAGAATTAGCAAATAGTATTAAAACTCCACTTTCAAAATTAGGGCTTACATTTTTCTATGATGAAAATTGCCAACCAGCGTTAATTTCTTATGGTATGAAAAACTATGAAAATAAAGGCAAATTTGCAGATAGAAAGGCTGAAAATGCTATTAAAGTTGCACAAATGAACGCAGAACAAAATTTAGCTATGTTTATAGGAACTCAAATTAGTGCAAAAGAAAGTGCAAAAACAGTTCAAAGAACTATGGAAAAAGTAGCTGTTGAAGTTAAGAGTAAAGATGGCATTGATGAACAAACAGGTGGTTTAGTAGAAGAAAATGCTATTTCAACAGTATTTCAAGAAAATATGAGTGCTAGTGCAAGTATGAAATTAATAGGAACAAAAGTTGTAAATAACTGGAAAAAAACAAAAGGTGAGCAAGGTATAACAGGAGTGATGCTTTATTATTCACCTGCAAGTGTTCATGAGTCAAAAAACGGCTTAAAACCTACACAAGCAATAACTCCACCAACTAATACTCAAAAAATTATTCGTTCAAGAAATGTTGAAGTAGAGGACTTTTAATTATGAAAAAAATTTTAATAATATTCTTAGGCTTGTTTTTAACAAGTCTAAGTGCAGCTACAACCACTAAACATTATTCAAAAAGTGCTACAGGCGAAGGATACGGCGTAACATACAGCGAAGCTGTGGATAATGCAATAGCTGAAGCTGTAACAAAGCTAAATGGTGCTTACATTAAAAGCACAAATTCATTTTCGCAAACACAAATGGAAAGCTCAAACGATGGTACAAATATAAACGCTCAGTTTTCTCAAAAAATAAGCAAAGCTACAAATGGTCGTTTTAGCACTTTTGATGTAGTATCTACAGAACAAACACCTACAGGATATAAAGTTATAGTAAATGTTACAAAAAATTCAAGTGTAAAAAGCTATAAAACTCCTGGAAAAGAAAATAATCGCCGTAGAATAGTAGTTTATCCTGCTTATAAAAATAATGATTTTTATATTTTTGGAAAAAGTGCTAACCAAGTTAGTAATGATTTATTAGTAAAAATTGAAAGCGAAATTCATAAAACTCGTAAATTTAACCTACTTGATAGAAGTGCAAATTTAGAATACATAAACGAAATGAGTATAATAAATAGCACAGGTGCAAGTGATGAAAAATTACAAATGAACCGTGTATTAGGAAGTGATTATATGCTTCGTTATACACTTGAAGATGCTGGAGTAAGCGAAAATAAGGCAAATCCACTAATAGGAAATTTAGGTGGGGGCTCTAGTGCAAATTTATCTTTAATGTTAAGTTATCAAATAATAATTCCAGCTACTAGAGAGACTAGATTTAGTGATACAATTACTATAACAAATAAAGCAAAAGAACCAAGCAGTCTTGAGTATAATAGAATTTTAGATAATGTTGCTCAAAGAATAGTAGAAAATATTCAAGCAGCAATTTACCCGCCAAAGGTTGAAAAAGTTAGTAATAATCAAGCAGTATTTACTCAAAAAATGAATATTGGTGCTGTTTTAGAATGCTATAAATTAGGTGCAAAAATTGTTGATAGCTATACTAAAGAAACTACAGGTAATGAAGAAATTTACACTGGAAAGGTAGAAGTTGTAAATGCTAGTGCAAAAATTAGTTATGCAAATATAATAGAAGGTAGTGTAATCAAAGGTAATATTTGTAAATTTGTAGATAATGCTAATAAAAGTGGTGTATCACATAAGGATAATTATCAAGTCCCTAAAGCAAAACGCTTACCTGGTGGTGGTTTTGAATTCTAATTAGCAAGTATTTTACTTGCTAATTTTATATCATTATTATTCAATTTTCATACGATAAATCATAATTTTTAATTATTTTTATAAATTTATATAATATTCTAAATAATAAATTTATAAACTAAAATCATTTATTTTTAATATATTGAAGTGGTAAAAGAAAAGCAAATGATATTAAAAGCATTATAATACTAATCTCATGCGCTCTTGTATAATCAATATTTTCTAACGCTTCATAAACAGCGATTGATGCTACTTTAGTCTCACCTGTAATACTTCCACCTATCATCATAACAACTCCAAATTCACCCATAGTATGAGCAAATGTCATAATAAAAGCACTAATTAAACTAGGAAAAATTAATGGTAATGAAAGACGAAAAATAATATTAGGTATAGATTTTTCTAATAATTTTGCCCTATCAAATAAATTATTAGGCAAGGCCTTAAATGCTGTATATAAAGGATTAAACATAAATGGTAAAGAATAAATTAAAGATGCTATAACTAAAGCTTGAAAATTAAAAACTAATTTAATATCATATTTTGCTAAAAATTCACCCAAAAAATTATTAGGGCTTAAAAAAACCAAAAGATAAAATCCTAAAACAGTAGGTGGTAAAACTAATGGCAATGATACAACACTAATTATAAATTTCTTAGCAAAAAAATCATTTCTAGCACAATAAAATGCTGGATATAAACATAAAATAAATAAAACAAAAGCACAAATAAAAGATAATTTTAATGATAAAAAAATTGGTTCTAAATCTTGCATATCAACTCATTATTTTTTATTTTTTCATTATAAAATTCTTGCCTATTTAAGCATTTTATGGTTTTACCATTGTGTATCATATAAACACGACTTGCTAAAGAATAAATTTCAAAACAAGAATGTGAAACTAAAATTATTGTGCATTTATATGTAGAATTAATTTTTTTAATTAAATTTATTAAAGCAATTTTATTAGTATCATCTAAAGCACTTAATGGCTCATCAAGTAATATATATTTTGCTTTTTTACTTAAAGCACAAATTAATGCTAAGCGTTGTTTTTCTCCGCCACTTAGTGTCTTCAAATTTGCAAATTTCTTATCACTTAAACCTGCCAAATTTAATAATTCATCATAATATTCATTCGCCTTTGACCTTGAAAAAATAATTTTTAAATCATCAAATAAAGTCTTAGTATTAGAATAAAGCAAATTCTCATACACATTAAAATTTGAAAATAAAGTGCAATCTTGGAATAAAAAAGCAAGTTCATTTTTAGGTAAAATTCCATCACCTAAAAGTCCAGCAAGTAATCTTAAAATCGTGCTTTTTCCACTTCCACTATCTCCAAATAGTGCTACGATTTCACTTTCTTTTAAACTAATCGTAGCATCTATAGTAAAATCTTTGAAACTATATTTTAAGCAAATTTCATTCATATCCATATTTATTAAAAATCGCCTTTGCTTCATCACTTAATATAAAATCATAAAACTTTTTAGCATCTTCACTATTTTTAACTATTATCATACCTTGTAAAATCGGCTCATGTAAATTTTCATCAACTAAAAGCATATTTTCATCTTTATAACCTAATTTTAATAATTCAGCTTTAGATGATGCCGCTATAAAACCATATTCACAAGCATTAATAGTTTGAGATAAAGTAGCCGCTATACTTGTAGCTTGAATGATTTTATTTGAATTTTTGACCTTTGCTAAAACTTCAGTAGCTGCCTTACCATAAGGTGCTGTTTTAGGGTTTGCTATAGCAATACAACTAGCATTTTCTAAACCTTTTAAATTAGCATCTTTTTTAGGTGCAAAAAGCAATAATCTTCCTTTCGCATAAGAAGTTGCTTTATTCTTAGTCAAATTTTCTAAATCTGTAGCAAAATCCATATTAGCTGCTAAAAACACATCAAAATCAGCACCATTTTTAATCTGTGAATTAAAACCACCACTAGCACCAGTATTAATAACTAATTTAATATCCGGATATTTCTCATTAAAAGCTGCTTTTAATTCTTCTAATGGATAAGAAATATTTGCAGCTGCTGCTATATTTAGCTCTCCTGCATTTAAAAAAGATGCAAGTAGTAAAGATAAAAAAACTTTTTTCATAATCTCTCCTTTTAAAATATAAAAAATTATATATTATAAATTCTTATAAAATTATAAATTTAATGATTTATTATATATATTTTTATATTTAAAATAAATAATTATAAAGATTAATTATAAAACTAATTAATCTTTTTTGTTTTATTTTCTAGCCAATATTTCTCATTGTCATTTAAATATGGACTTAATGTTTTAAATACTTTTTCATGATAAGAATTTAGCCATAATTTTTCTTTCTCATCAAGCATATTTAAATTTATTAAATTTAATTCAAAAGGATATAAAGTTACACTTTCAAATTTTAAAAATTCACCATATTCTGTGCTTAAATAAGGCATTGATAATACTAAATTTTCTAATCTTATACCATATTGATTATACTTATAAAGCCCTGGCTCTATAGAGGTTAACATACCTTTTTTTACCTTCATTTTCATATGAATATTCGTAAGATATGATAAAACTTGAGGACCTTCATGAACATTTAAAAAATACCCAACCCCATGACCAGTTCCGTGCATATAATCAAGTCCTTTTTCCCATAAAATACTTCTAGCCATAACATCTAATAAAGGCATTAAAACATCTTCTTTGTGTATTAAAGAACTCATAGCTATGTGAGATTTTAAAACTAAAGTATAATCATTTACCACCTCATCACTAACCTTACCAATAGCTATAACCCTAGTAATATCAGTAGTTCCATTTTGGTACTGCGCTCCACTATCTATTAATAATATACCATCTTTTGAAATTTGTTTTGCACTACCCTTTATTGCTCTATAGTGTGGTAATGCTGCATTTTCATTAAAACCTGCTATAGTAGAAAAAGAATTACTAATATATAAATTATGTTTTGCTCTTTCATTAGTAATTAAAGTATCAATATCGCATTCATTTAATTTTTCACCACTACCAATTCTTTTTTCAAAATCCATAAAAAATCTAACTAAAGCAACTCCATCTTGAATATGTGCTTGTTTTATATTTTCTATTTCTATTTCATTTTTACATGATTTCAAAAACACACTAGGATTAATATCATTGATTAAATTTCCTTGTAAATTCAATGCTAATTTCGTAGAAGTTTTTTCATAATCAAGTAAAATATTTCCATTCAGACAATTAGAATAATTCAAAATCTCACAATAATCTTTTACAATAATTCCTTGGTTTTGCAAATAAATTTTAACATTGCTATTTAATTTTTTCTCATTTACAAACAAAACACAATTATCATCACTTATAATTAAATATGATAAAAATACAGGATTATACAATACATCACTACCACGCAAATTTGTAATATAAGCTATATCATCAAGACTTGATATTATGTGATGATTTATATTTTTTTCTCGCATAATTTTTTTAATTTTTAATATTTTTTCACTAGCACTAAGGCTTATAAATTTATCATCTTGTTTATAAATTTCATTTGTAATGATTTCACTATTTTCTAAAATTTCACTAGCCAAATCAATATTAACTAAATTAAAATTATCACTTAATTTTAAATAAATATTATGCATTAAAACAGAATAATCTATACCTATTTTTGCATTTTTATAATCAGATAAAAAAGAAAAATAATCAGCAGTTTTGCAAAGTTTAATATCACTTCCTTCTAATTGCTTACTAGCCTGTAAAAAATATCTTCCGTCAGTAAATAAAAATGCTTCATTTTGAGAAACTATAAGTGTCCCAGCCGAACCACTAAAGCCACTTAATTTCGCTCTAGTTTTATAAAAATCGGGCAAATATTCACTAGCGTGTGGGTCAGAACTTAAAACTATATAAAAATCTAAATCATTAAATTTGATTAATTCTTGTAATTTTTTAATTCTTTCTTTATAAATACTC
The DNA here is from genome assembly GCF_026616895.1 of Campylobacter sp. MG1. Taxonomy (NCBI): domain Bacteria; kingdom Pseudomonadati; phylum Campylobacterota; class Epsilonproteobacteria; order Campylobacterales; family Campylobacteraceae; genus Campylobacter; species Campylobacter sp. MG1. The sequence continues at coordinate 81,880 of NZ_JANYME010000007.1, read as the reverse complement.
ATTTTCAATCCTTTAATAATTTTAACACCCATTTTCTAGATATTAAAATTACACTAGCTACTATAATTAAAGCTATTATAAATTGCATAAAAATATCAGGTAATTGCGCTACATTATCAGCCTTTACCTTACCACCTACTATACCAGCTACAACATTACCTAATGATACAGAAACAAACCATAATCCCATAACAGATGATGAAATTTTACTAGGTGCTATTTGGCTCATAATTGATAATCCCACAGGACTAAGACATAATTCAGCTATAGATAAAACCCAAAAACAAGATATTAAATAAATTGGCGATACACTAGAATTTGTGCTAATTACTAATTTTGCAGCTAAATACATTATAAAAAATGCAAGTGCTGAAAGAATTAATCCTAAAGAAAATTTAACAAAACTATCTATCTCACGATTTTTTCTAGCCATATAAATCCAAAAATAGCTAATTATCGGTGCAAATATTATAATAGTAAATGGGTTGATTGATTGAAACCATTCTATCGGAAATTCATAGCCTAATATGGTGTGATTTGTGTAATGTTTTGCAAATAAATTAAAAGATGTTGGCTTTTGTTCAAAACACGACCAAAAAAATGCCGACGCTATAAATAACATTATAAAAATTATTAATTTTTTTCTATCCTTATTTGATAATCCAGCTAAAAAATATAGATATAAAAAATATAAAATACTAATCACAATAATTCCTATAATCATATTTTTTGCTATATAAACAGGATTTATATTAATAAATTCAAAAAATGCTAAAAAACTTATAAAAGCAATTAAAAATAAAGACATACTCAAGTATAAAATAGGTTTTCTTTTATCTCCTTGTGGGGTATCAAATCCTGATTCAAATTTATGATGATTAGCGTATTTTTTAAATTCAGGCAAAGTATGAAAATAATATAAAAGAGTTGAAATAAGCATTCCTACTCCACTAATAGCAAAACCTAAATGATAACCGTATTTTTCCTTAACTGCACCACAAATTATAGGAGCTATAAAAGAGCCTATATTAATCCCCATATAAAAAATAGTAAAGCCGCTATCTCTTTTAGAATCGCCTTTAGGATAAAGCATTCCTACCATAACACTAGCACAAGTTTTAAAAAGTCCAGTACCTAATACTATAAATAAAAGCCCTACGAAAAATACTTTATTGCCTAAAAAACACGATGAGGCTAATAAAAAATTTCCAAATGCAATAATTATAGCACCTATTAATGTAGCATTTTTTTGCCCAAAAACTTTATCGGCTAAATACCCACCAGGTAGTGCAGCTAAATATAAAGACCCAGCAAATATACCATATATACTAGATGCCACTTCAGGACTAAAACCAAATCCACCATCAGCTATAGCTAAAGACATAAAAAGTATTAACATAGGACGAATTCCGTAATATGAAAATCTTTCCCACAACTCAACAAAAGATAAGCTTAATAATGGTTTTGGGTGCCCTAAAAAACCCTTAGAATTATCCATAAAATCTCCTTATTTTAAATAATAAATATTTTACATACTTTTCATATAAAAAATTTAACAATAAAATAATGAAATTTATAAACCATCGTTAGTTAAACGATGGTAAAAATTATTTTTTTAAAGAAACTATATAAGATGCTAAAGCTTTAATATCATCATCATTTAATTTTTTTACATTAGGTTTCATTAATGCCTTGCTTGCTCCACCATAAGTATCATCTTGATAACCTTTTAATGACTTAATTATTTCTTCTTCACTAAAATCAGCTATTATCTTACTTTTATTTAACGCTGATTTTTCTGCTTGTTTTCCATGACAAGTAGCACAGGTTTTAAATAAAGCAGCACCATCACTAGCATAAGCACAAGTACCTAATAACGAAAAAGTCGTTAAACTTAATAAAATTTTTTTCATCTTTATCTCCTCATAAATAAATTTAAATTTTATTACAATTTATTAAATTTATCTTTAGTAATAAAAATTAGCTATACAAATTATAAAATTTTTAAAAAATTAATTAATTACCTTTATACAATAAAATTTTTGAAAGGAATATAAATATGAAAGACAAATTAATTAAATTTTATCTAACATTTTTCTACTCTGGTCTTAGCCCATTTGCAAGTGGGACTTGTGGAACAATAGCTGCTTTACCATTTGCATATTTAATTTTATTTTATTTAGCAAAAAGCACATTAATAATTTCATCAGTTGCGATTTTCATTCTAAGCACCAAAATTATTGATGAATATGAAAAATCTCATAATCACGATTCAAAAGAAATTGTAATTGACGAAGTTGCTGGAGTATTTTTAGCAATAGGTTTAAGTTATAATAATGAATGGTGGCATTTTATTCTAGCATTTTTACTTTTTAGATTTTTTGATATCACAAAACCTAGCGTTATAGGAAGAGTTGATAAAAAAGTAAAAGGTGGTTTAGGCGTAATGCTTGATGATATGTTAGCTGGATTTTTTGCTGGTATGTTATGTCTAGTAATTCAAGGAATTTATAAACAATACATTTAAGGAGAAAGTATGAAAAAAATTTTATTAAGTTTAAGTTTAATAGCAAGTTTAAATGCAGCCAGTATAAGTGTTGCAACTGCACCAAATTATCCCCCATATGAATATATTGAAGATGGAATTTTAAAAGGTTTTGATGTTGAAATTATAAATGAAATTGGAAAAAGAATAGGAATAGAAATTGAATTTAAATATATGGATTTTGATGGACTAATTCCTACTCTAAAATCAGGTAAAGTTGATTTAATAGGTGCGATTTTAAAAAAGACACCAATTAGACAAAAGGCAGTAGATTTTACAATTGACTTTAAACAAAGTTCTAATTATTTATTAGTAAAAAATACTTTTAACAATATCCCAACGGAATTAAAAAATTGTAAAGAATATAGCTATGAAAATGCTAAATTTGGTGCTGAACTTGGCAGTGTTCAATATGATATTAGTAAAAAATTAGGCGAAAATGTAAATGGTTATGCAAATAATGGAGTTGCGATTTTAGCTTTACAAAATAATAAAATTGATTTTTTATGTATAGATAAAAGTGCAGCCGTTAAATTTATAGAAAAAAATCCAGATTTAAAAATATATTGTGAATATCCTGATGAAGCTGGTCAAGGATTTGCTGTAAATAAAGGAAATACCGAACTTTTAGAAAAAATTAATAAAGCATTACAAGATATGTTAGATGATGGGACTATCAAAAAAATTGGTGATAAATACGGTATATAATGCTAGTTCATATTTGTTGTAGCGTTGATTCGCACTTTTTTTTGCAAGAATTAAGAAAATTAATGCCTGATGAAGAACTCATCGGGTATTTTTATGACCCAAATATTCATCCTTTTAGCGAATATGAATTAAGATATTTTGATGTAGCAAGGTCTTGTAAAAAGCTTGGTATTAAGCTAATTAAAGGTGAATATGATTATGCTGAATGGTTTAATTATGTAAAAGGCTATGAAAATGAGCCTGAGCGTGGGAAGAGATGTTCTAAATGTTTTGATTTTAGAATGCAAAGCTCTGTTGAAATGGCTTTAAAATTAGGGCAAAAAACATTTACAACCACACTTTTATGCTCTCCTAAAAAAGATTTAGAACAATTAAGAGTATCTATGCAAGAAGCTTTAAAAGGGACTGATTTAGAGTTTTTTTGCGTTGATTTTAGAAAAGATGGTGGAACTCAAAGGCAATTAAAATTAGCAAAAGATGATTTATTGTATCATCAAAATTATTGTGGCTGTATTTACGGCTTAGCTCAACAAAAAAGCGAAGAGCATTTAATAAAAGAATTAAGCTCAAGTATATATAAAAATCAAATTCTACCTGGCTCAATAGAAGAAAAATTGCAATTTTTTAAAAAAGTCGTAAGATTAGAAAGCAAAAATAAACAATTTAGCATTATTAGAGAAAAGTTTTTAAATTATCGTTTGTTGTTTGCTAAAATTTCTAGCGAAAATAAAATTTTACCATCATTTGTTTTGTTTTATTCTCATTTCAATACTCGCAAAATAAAATTTAATCTAGAAAATAACAATGACATAATATTTTGCAATAAAGATGAAATTTGTATAATAAATTTTAAAAAAGCTAACGAATTTTTTAAATTTAATAATTTTCAAGATTTTATTAAAAATCCTCCTAGCATACAAAAACAAATAAACTTTAGAAAAAGAATATTTAATTCTCATAATTTAAGTCCTATAATAATAGTAGAAAATATCCCAAGTAAAATAGAAATAATAGCAAAAAGTATTATTTTTCAAGATAGTAAATTTATTTTAAAATGTAACGAAAGGTAACAATGGAACTAGGCTCTAGTGATTTACGTATATTATTATTCATATCATTTGTAGTTTTTAGCTCTCCTTACATAGCAAAAACTACAAGACTTCCGATACTAGCAGTTGAGATAATACTAGGGGCTATTGCTGGAGCTTTTCATATAATTACAAAAACACAAGCATTTGAATTAGCATCTCATATAGGTTTTTGTTATCTTATGTTTATAGCTGGACTTGAAGTTAGTCTGCGTGATTTTACAAAGCTAAAAAAACAAGAACTAAAACAAATTTTTATTTTTTATGTAATTTTATATTTTTTATCAACAATGTTAGCATTAAGTCTAAATTTAAATTTAATAATTGCGATAATAATACCGGCTATGAGTGTTGGCTTAATTAGTATTTTATTTAAAGAATTTGATAAAACTCCAAAATGGTTAAATTTCACAATGGTATATGCAGCATTAGGGGAATTAATTACGATAATATTAGTAACTCTAGTAAATAGTTTTTCATCCTCTAATAATTTAAATGAAGTATTAATTTCTGTATTTTCAATAATATTCTTTTTATTTGCATTTATGATAATTTATTATATCTGCAATGCCATTTTTTGGTGGTTGCCTTGGCTTAAAGAAATTTTAATGCCTGATTATGACAAAGCTGAAAAAAATGTTAGACTAAGCCTTGCATTATGGATGCTAGCTGTTGCATTAATGTTATATTTTGGATTTGAGATTGCTCTAGGTGCATTTTTAGCTGGTATGTTTATATCTAGTTTTTTTGGGCACAAAAAAGATTTAGAACATAAATTAAGCTCATTAGGACAGCCATTCTTAATACCTATATTTTTCGTATATGTTGGACTTAGTATAGACTTTTCATTAATAAATTTAAAACTTTTATTATTAGCATTAGGAATAGTATTTTTTATGGCCTTATTTAGAATTATTTCATCATTTGTATTTTATAAAGAATATAAATTTCAATGTATTTTAATAGCGCTTAGTTCGTGTATGCCATTAACATTGCTAATAGCCATAGCTACACTAGGACAAAGGTTAAATTTGATTGATAATGTTTTATATTTAGCTTTAGTTTTAGCATCTTTATTAGAAGCTTTAATATTTATGTGGCTTATACCTAAAATTTCGTTACTATTTGAAACACCAAACAAAAAAATAAACTGATTTTTTTACTTTGTTTCTCATTTTTATCTTAAAATCAAAATAAAAAAAGGAGAAAAAAATGGAAAAAGCAAAATTAATTTTTGAAGGTAAAGAACACGAATTTGACGTGTTAGAAGGAACTCGTGGTGCAAAATCAATTAATTTTTCATCATTATATGCAAAAACTGGTGCATTCTCTTATGATGAAGGATTAACTAGCACAGCAACTTGTAAATCAAGTATTACTTATATTGATGGTGAAAAAGGTGAATTAAGACATCGTGGCTACCCTATTGAATGGCTTGCAGAAAACAAAAAATTCTTAGATGTAGTGCATTTATTATTACATAAAGAATTACCAAGTCCTGAAAGATTTGAAGCATTTAGATACGAACTTAAAAAAAGAAGTTTTATTCATGAAGGTATGCATAAACTTTTTGATGCTTTCCCTGATAATGCCCATCCTATGGCTGTTTTACAAGCGGCTGTTGCAGCACTTGCTACGTTTTATCCTGATCATTTAAATATGGATAAACATGAAGATTTTATGGAAATGGCTGCAAGAGTTATTGCAAAAATCCCAACAATAGCAGCGAGTGCATATCGTTATAAAAACGGCTTTCCTATGGCATACCCAAATTTAGATAGAGGATTTACTGAAAACTTCTTATATATGTTAAGAACCTATCCATACGAGCATGTAAATCTAAGACCTATTGAGGTAAAAGCACTTGATACAGTTTTAATGCTTCATGCTGATCACGAACAAAATGCAAGTACAAGTGTAGTTCGTTCAGTTGGTAGTACTCACGCTCACCCATATAGTTGCATTAGTTCAGCTATCGGTGCATTATGGGGACATGCACACGGAGGTGCTAATGAAGGTGTTATTAGAATGCTAGAAATGATAGGTACACCTGATAGAGTTGATGAATTTATAAAAAGAGCAAAAGATAAGAATGATCCATTTAGACTAATGGGATTTGGACATAGAGTTTATAAAAACTTTGACCCTCGTTCAAAAGTTCTTAAAAAATTAAGAGATGAATTAATTGATGAGATAGGAATAGATGCAAATTTCGTAAAAGTTGCGACTAAAATTGAAGAAATTGCATTAAATGATGATTATTTTGTAAGTCGTGGATTATATCCGAATGTTGATTTTCATAGTGGCTTAATCCTAAAAGCTCTAGGAATTCCAAATGAAATGTTCGCTGTAATTTTCGTAGTAGGTAGAACTCCAGGTTGGATTTCACAATTAATAGAACAAAAAGAAACTCCATTAAAAATAGTTCGCCCAAGACAAATTTATATCGGAAAATAAAAATCGTGGCTATTGCCACGATTAATTTTTACATTTTGCTTATTGTAAATTTAATAATTCTTTATCGCTAATTTTTTTGCTGTTATATTTAACGAAAATTTCACCATTTTTTTCACTAATATCAATTACATAAATATTATTTTTTAAAATATTTAAATCACAAGACTTACTAACTTTAATAACCTTAAAATCATTAGGGTTATCAATAGTTCTTAAAATAATAAACCATAAAACACATACCACAGCAATCATTATTAAAAATTCATCATGTAAATTTGCATGCATGAAAATACCACACAAAACTGCCCCCATAAAAGAGCCAAAATATCCACAAGAATTAGCAAAACTTAATGCAAGTCCTTTTTGTCTAGCTTTACAAATTTTTGAAATAGAACTTTGCATAATCGGCTCAAGAAGACAAAATGCTATAAAATATAAAATCACTGCTAATAAAAAAAGATAATAATTTTCGCTTATAAACACTAAATAACTAAGACAAAATAAAATAACTCCTAACAATAATATAAATTTACTTTTACCTTTAGATTCTCCTACAACTCCACCAAATCCCATTGCTAAAAATCCAAAAACCATAGCTACACTATAAACAATCCACAAATCATCCTTACTTTTATTAAATATATTAACAAAAGATAATGGGATTATCATAAAAGCACTAGAGCTTAATAATTTTTGCAAAAAACAAGTAAGATAAAGTTTGTTTAAATTTGAACTCAAAAATGCTTCTTTAAAAGGTATTTTTTCTAATTTTTGTATATTTTTTTCTTTAGGTAAAATTCCTAATAAAACTATACACAAAACACTCAAAAACGCACTTATATAAAATAAAGCTCCAAGTCCAAAAAAACTAGATATAACAGAACCAAAAATAATAGCTACAACAAAACTCATACCTATACTAGCCCCCATTATAGCCATAGCTTTAGCTCTATCTTTTTCGCTTGTCAAATCAGCTATCATAGCAGTTGCTACGCCACCTATAGCACCAATTCCTTGCAAAGACCTCCCGACTAACATAGTATAAATATGAGTAGCATTAGCACAAATAAAACATCCAATTATAAAAATTATCAATCCTAAAAACATAGTTTTTTTTCTACCAATTTTATCACTCATAGCCCCAAATGGAACTGAAAAAATCATTTGAAAAATTGCATAAATTCCAACAATAAGTCCTATTAATACGCTATTTGAACCTATTAATTCATTAGAATATAAACTAATAACTGGTAAAACTATAAAAAGACCAAAAAACCTTGATGAAATAATAAAACTAAGAATTAAAGTATTTTTATTCATAATCCTTCCTTTTTGATAAAAGATTATTTTACTCCTAAATTTATTTACTAATAATTTAATTTTTTATGAATTAATAATTATCATACATAAAGGAAAATAATGTTAAAAACAAATAATTTATCTAAAATCTCATTTAAAGATTTGTATATAGAACAAAAATTAGTAAGTGATTTTAAAAGCAAAACTCCTAGTGAATGGGATAAAAAAGCTAATAGTTTTAATGATTTTAAAAAACACGAAGAATATGTAAAACAATTTTTAAATTTTGTTGATTTTAGTGAGTGTGATTCTTTATTAGATTTTGCGTGTGGGACCGGATTTTTGTCTATGAATGTGCCGATTAAAAATTTAATTTTATGCGATTTTTCTCATGCTATGTTAGAAATTGCTAAGAAAAATTGTCCTAATGCAAAAATACTTCAAGGTTCATTTGATGATATAAAAAATATAAAAACTGATTTAGTATTTGCAAGTCGTTGCCTTGATGTAAGTGATTTATCAAATGCTTTACAAATTTTATTAAATAGCACTAAAAGAAGACTATATTTTAGCTATAAAATTGATAATTCTTACATAGATGAAAGAATAATACAAGAATTAGATTTAGATATACACCCGACGCCGAATTTCATTTATGCAGCGAATATTTTATATGAACTTGGATATTTTTTTACTATAAATAAAATTTCCATTGAAAATAAAAGCTATTTTAAAGATTACGAAAGCTTTAAAAATAGCGTGGAATTTTCATATAAAACTCTAAGCGAAGAACAAAATTTAAAACTAAAAAAACTTTATAATGAAAATAAAAATTTAAATAAAAATAAATTAGAATGGGCTATTTTTTGTGTTGAAAAATAAAAATCAATAAATTTTTATTATATAAAATTACTATTATTACAAGGGATTAAATTGTATTAATAATATAAAATTATGTAACAAAAATACACAATTAATAAAAATCTCTTAAAAAAATAAATAAAATTATCATATATTATAATAATAAAAATAATAAATATTAACTATAAAACTATAAATATAATAAATAATTATTGTTTTTTAGCTAAATAAAAATAAATTATGAAAAAATAAATAAAAAAATATTATTTATATTTAAGTTTATTTTAATATTTTATTAACTATGATTCAAAAAATTTAAAAAAGGATTTTAATTATGATGACACAGATGCAATAGCGTCTGATTAAAAATTTTTCTTTTTAGTCGGACGCAAAAATATATAAAAAGCAAGCGACTAAAAAGAAAATAAGCTTACTTAAACATTATCTTACTTATTTTCTTTATGGATTGTATTTTAGTTGTGTATATACACTTTTATAAAATTAAGGAAAAGTTATGAAAAAGTTATTATTTATTTTAGGTATTTGTAGTGTATTTTTTGCAAATGATAATGTTATAAAAATCGGTGTAACGCCTTATCCAACAGCTATGATTTTAGAAAACGTCAAAGATATAGTTGAAAGTGAAGGTTACAAATTAGAAATAATTGAATTTGACAATTATATAGTGCCAAATTACGCTCTAAACGATGGTGAGTTAGATGCAAATTTCACACAAAGTAAGCCATTTATTGATATTTTTAATAAAGAGCGTGGGACAAATTTAGTAGGAGTTGGAAAAATTTTTGTATCCCCTATGGGTGCTTATTCTAATAAATTAAAAAATATTAAAGATTTGCAAAAAGGAGCAATTATTTATATTCCAAGTGATTCTATTAGCTGTGATAGAGCATTAGAACTACTCACAAAATATGACATTATAGGATTTAGCAAAGATTTTAAAGGAGATTTAAAATCAGTGCTTGATATAAGCTATAATCCTTTAAATTTAACTATAAAAGAAGTAGAAGCACCTCAACTTACTAGAACATTAAGTGAAGGTGATTTAAGCGTTATTAATACAAATTATGCCTTAGTAGCTGGACTTAACCCTATTAAAAACGCATTAATACACGAAGATATAAATTCTAAATTTATAAATGTCTTAGCTGTAAGAAGTGGCGATGAAAAATCACCTAAAACCAAAGCACTTTTAAAAGCAATGCAAAGCGAAAAAATGAGAGAATTTTTAAATACTAACTTCAAAGATGTTTTACTTCCTAGCTTTTAAAAAATTTCAAGGCTAACAAGCCTTGGAATTTAATCAAAAACTAATCTTTAAAATTATTCAAATATTTAGCTACTTTCATAGCACTAGCAAATGCAAAATGAATATTAAAACCACCAAGCTCACCAGTTACATTCACACACTCTCCTATAAAAAATAGCCCATTTTGCAACCTACTTTCATAGTTTTTATTTAATTCCATCAAACTAATCCCACCTTTACAAACTTCAGCTTTATTAAACCCTAAATTGCCAGCTGGACTAAAATCATAATGATTTAATTTTTTTATAATATTTTTTTCAATATCATTATAATTTTTCATAGCCTTATCGTCTAAATTATTTGCTTTTAAAAATTCCTTTACAAAAGATTTAGGCAATGGCAATACCGAACTAGCCTGTTTATTTTCATTAAAATTTATATTAAAATTATTTAAAAAATTAGCTATGATTTTACCTTTTTCCCAATAAAGCGACGAGCTAAGCACTACAGGTCCGCTTATACTTTTATGCGTAAATAATAAAGAACCTTTAAAATTTTTATTACCTATATTTAAACTGCAATCAATACTAATACCACTTAAATTTTTCATAAAAAATTCATCTTTTTGTAAGGTAAAAGGCACTAAAGCTGGTAAAAAAGGATAGTGTTTTATGCCAAAATCTTTAGCAATTTTTAACGCTATATCACTAACACCAAGATTAGCAAAACTAATACCACCACTAGCTACGATTAATTTTTTAGCATTAAATTTACCCTTATTTGTATCAATTACAAATTTATCAATTTCTTTTGTAACGCTTAAAACCTTAGTATTTAAATAAATTTTTGCTTTAATATTTTTTAATATTTTATCTAAAATTAATTTTGAACTAGGAGCAAAAAATTGCTTGTTTCTTATTTTTTTAAACGAAATTTCATTAAATTCATTAAGACAATCTAAATAATTAAATTCATTTAATGTATCATCTAAAATATCGTAATTATCACATAAGTAATGCTCTTTATTTATATTTTCATTAGTTATATTACACTTGCCACCACCACTTATTAAAAGCTTTTTAGCAATACTTTCATTTTGCTCTAAAATAATTATATTTTTTGATTTTAATTTACTAGCACAAAAAAGCCCACTAGCCCCTGCGCCTATGATTACAATATCTATAATTTTCTCCTAAATTTATTTTTTTTCATTTTATCACAAAAATTTATCCTATAATAAAATAAAAGGAGTTGATATGAAAATAATAATCGCTAGTTCAAACATTGGTAAATTAAATGAATTTAAAGAATTACTAAAAGACCATGAATTATTTTTAGCAAGTGAATTTATAAAAGATTTTAATCCGATTGAAAATGGCAATAGTTTTAAACAAAATGCGAAAATAAAAGCAACATATTTATGGAATAACCTAAACAACGAATTAAAAAAAGATTATACTGTATTGTCCGATGATAGTGGTCTTTGTGTAGAGGCATTAAATAACGCACCTGGTATTTATTCTGCTAGATATGGTAATAATTATGAAGGTGATTTTGAAAATAAAGATGCTAGAAATAGAGCAAAATTAAAACATGAATTACAAAATTTAGGACTAAATTCAAGCAAGGCTGCCTTTGTTTGTGTTCTTTGTCTTATAAAAAATAATGAATTTTATTTTTCTAAAGGCGTTTGTGATGGCAAAATAATATGCGATGAATATGGTGATAACGGATTTGGATTTGATTGTATGTTTATCCCTGACAATTATGATAAAACTTTTGCACAATTTAGTGAAAGTGAAAAAAATCAAATAAGCCATAGGGCATTAGCATTAAAAAATATGAGTATTTTATAATATTGCAATCTACTAACTTCTACAATATTAAAAATTTAATTGTAGGTTAACTTTTGCAATATAATAAAATATTTTATTTGGCTTAGATATTTTTATATTATTTTAATATTTTGTTTAATAAATTATAAATTTATTAAACAATAATTTAATTCTTATAAAACTATACTAAGGCCAATTAATATATTTACTAAAATAAATGAGCTAAATATAAAAATAAAAAAAGACTTAAAAGTTAATTCATCTTGTAAATATAAATAAAAATAATAAGCAATCGCACAAATTATAAGAAATGAGTGTAAAACAATATCTATAACCGAAAGAATAGTAAAATATCTAAACATAAAAAACAATAACAACAAAAGAAAGTATTTACTACATAAATAAAAAAATTAATTTTATTAAATTTAATCATACAAAAACCTTTTTTTAAATTACAATATAATATATCAAAAAATATTCAAATTGTTTAGAAAATTTAATTTTTATTTTTTTTAAAAAAATTAATCTATATTAATGGCTATGATATTATATTTAAATTTTGTAGGATAATTTAAAAGAAAATAGGCTAGAAAATCTAGCCTAAAAAATTATAGTTTATCGCTATTATTAGCTAGGTAATCAGCAACACCTTTTGGATCAGCTTTCATACCTTTTTCGCCTTTATGCCAGCCAGCTGGACATACTTCACCATGCTCATTTGTAAATAGCATCGCATCAACCACTCTAATCATTTCATCAACATCTCTTCCTAGTGGTAGGTCATTAATTACCGCGTGGCGAACTGTTCCATCAGCGTCTAATAAGAATGAACCTCTTAAAGCTACTGCTTCATCAAATAATACATCAAAACCACGAGCGATTTCTTTTGTAAGGTCTGCTACTAATGGAAATTGAACATTGCCAATACCGCCTTGATTTACTGGAGTGTTTTTCCAAGCAAAATGGCAGAATTCATTATCGCCACTAATTCCGATTACATTAATTCCTCTATCTTGGAAATCTTTAAATCTTTTATCAAATGCGATAATTTCACTTGGACATACGAATGTAAAATCTTTTGGATAAAAGAATACTACTGTTCCTTTTTTACCCATATTTTTGTATAGATTAAAATTGTTATCTATTGTATTGTTTCCTAATACAGCTGGAGCTGTAAAATCTGGTGCTTTTTTTGTAACTAACATAATTTGTCTCCTTATTAATAATTTTTATTTGTTGAAAAATTATAAATGTTAGAGTTAATATTTTGGTTAATAAAAAAATATTTTTAATAAATTTTATCATAAAGATAAATTTACAATATCATAAAATATAAAAATCAAAAGTGGCGGGGAGAGTGGGATTTGAACCCACGAAAGCTATTAACTTTACACGCGTTCCAGGCGTGCTCCTTAAACCGCTCGGACATCTACCCAAATTATTCTATAAATAAACCATCTTGAGTTTTTTTAGCAGGTTCAGCATTTTTACTATTTGGCAATTCTAAATTATCACTACCTTTTATATACGCTATTATATTATCCATTTCTGCATGAGATAATCTTTTTGCATATCTTTGCATTACAAATCTTGTCTTACCACCGTAATCTCTATCATTTTGATACTTTAATAAAGATGATTTTAAATAAGAGGCTGTTTTACTATCTAAAGCACTAAAAGTTCCACTGGCTTTCTCGCCTTTAGCACCATGACATGCGGCACATTTGTATGTTTTAATATATAAAGTTTCGCCCAATTTTTCATCAACATTCTCGCTATTAATATTATAATTTAACAAAGCATCCATATCAATGCTAAAAGCCATACTTGTAAATGCCAAAAAAATTAATATTTTTTTCATATAAACCTCTTTAAAAATTTAGGACAATTCTAACCTATTTTTATAAATAAACTTAAATATTTGTAAGTGATTAATCTAAATTAAAATATTGATTTGCTAGGCTTTCGCCTAGCATAATAATTAGAATGTATATTTTGCTTCAAGTCTGATTTTATCAGTTCTCGTGCTGTAATTATCACTAGGTCTTTTATCAAATTGCACCTTAGTCTTACTCATAGCATAGAATGATGAGAATTCTAGCTTGTCGCTATATTTATATGATAATCTTGGAGTAACTTCAAATAATTTTCGTTTCATATCAAAAGATGAAACAGAAATTTTATTTTTTCCATAAATAACATCTACGCCAAATCTAACATCAGCATAAGTATAGCCTAACTCAGCAAAAACAAAATCACTCTTACCTATACTTGCAGTCATTAATTTATCCATAATTAATTCACCTGAATTAATCAAGCGACCTTTATTATGTAGAGTATTGATAGTCCATTTATCTTTCTTACCAAATCCTACATAACCTAAACTACCATCAAATCCATAAGCATTAACACCAGCTTCAATACCATAGAAATTACCATTAGCAAAACCTATATATTCTTTAACATCATTTTTTAGACTATTACCTGCATATTGAGCGTGGATATTATATGCTACGCTATCTTTATCGCCAAAATTAGCTGCTAAATCTAATGCATAAAGTGTTCCTACATTATTTAAATAAGACAACCATAATTGTGCATCAACTGGAGCAAAACTACCCATAACAGCTATACCATATAAATTATTGCTGTAAAGCATAGAATTTAAGCTGGTTAAATTACCATAAACTACCAAGTTATTAATTTTATTCATAGTAGCTGCATTATTTAATATGCTTGGTAAAACAATTGTTTTTGCAAAGGCATCTTCCATACCAGGTTTTATAGGCAAACCATCCTTTATCAATTTATTTGTTGTACTTAAAGCCGTATTATAAACACTTACTTCTATATCTTTAATAATTTGTTTATTCATTAGCCCAAAACTATTATATATAAGATTTCCTTTATCATCAAAAGTAACAGATCCATCCAATAAATGCTCGCCTATTAAATCACTTGAAGATGTATCAAAATTATCAAACATATAAGCAGCAAATGTTAGACCTTCTATGCTATTATTTACAACTTTAACACCATTACCTACTAAATCATCAGTCCAAATTGAACCAACTTCCATTCTACCTAAATTAACAGAAGTATCATAATTATTATATGTCAAATACCCTTCTCTTACTTTAAAAGTTGAATCAACATCAGCTCTAGCCTCATCGCCATAAGAATATTCTTTAGTATCATATCTAAATACAGCTGTAGCTTTAAAATTATCAGCAATATCAGCTGTTAATTTTAAATGACCTCTTAATTGATGGTTTTGTTTATCTTTATAATATACATCTCCATCTGATTTATGCGTAATAGTCTCATATCTATATCTTAAGTAACCTGATAAATCAACATTTTGAATAGCTTCATCTAATGCAACAGCGTTAGCAAAAGAAAAAGAACCTGCAGCTACAACAGCAGCTAAACTTAATTTAACTAATTTCATATGTATCCTTTGTATTAAAAATGACCTATATTTTACCCCCCCCATCTTAAAAAAAATTAAATTTTTGGTAAAAATTAGTAAAAAAATTAAAAAAATAATGAAAATTGATAATATTGAAAATAAATATAAGTACCAAATAATAAAATTTATAGATATTAAAAGCATTGTTAAAATGGATTATTTTTATTATTTTTTATAAATTTACAACAACTACTAAGATAATGGCTAATGACTTACATTAAAAATTTAAATTTATTAGTTTGATTAGAATAAATGCTAGGCATAAGCCTAGCATAATAATTAGAATGTATATTTTGCTTCAAGTCTGATTTTTTTAACTTTCTCTTTATCACCATCTTTCCAATCAAAATTTTTGATCGTTGTATAAGAATAGAATGATGAGAAACTTAACTTATCACTATATTTATATGATAATCTTGGAACAACTTCAAAATATTTTTCTTTAACATCTTTATCATTATTATTTGTACCATAAACTAAATCTACACCAAATCTTACATCAGCATAAGTATAGCCAAGTGTTCCGAATACGAAATCTTTTTTACCTACACTAGCTGTATATTTAGTATTTTTATAATCCATTGCAACTTCACCAGCTGTCATTAATTGACCTTGGTCTTCAATAGAGCTTACAGATAATTTACCTTTTTTACCATATCCGATATAACCTACATTGAAGTCAGCACCAAATGCATCAAAACCAGCTTCGATACCATAGAAATTACCGTTAGCTGCGCCCAATGAGTCTTTTAAATCACCTTTCAAGCTATTACCAGCATATTGAGCGTGAATTCTATAAGCAAAATCATCTTTATCACCTAAGTTAGCTGCTAAATCTAAAGCATAGAATGTTCCAACTTTATTCATATAAGCTACCCATAGTTGTGCATCAACTGGAGCAAAGCTACCGATTGCAGCGATACCATA
The DNA here is from genome assembly GCF_026616895.1 of Campylobacter sp. MG1. Lineage (NCBI taxonomy): Bacteria > Pseudomonadati > Campylobacterota > Epsilonproteobacteria > Campylobacterales > Campylobacteraceae > Campylobacter > Campylobacter sp. MG1. The sequence continues at coordinate 65,421 of NZ_JANYME010000007.1, read as the reverse complement.
GATATTATTATCTCTTATATCTTTATATTTGTCATCGTTAAATACAAAATCCTCATCATCACTATAGTTATCAAATACATAAGCAGCTAAAGTTAAACCTTCAACGCTATTGTTTAATACTTTTAATCCGTTAGCATATAAATCATCAGTCCAGATTGAACCTACTAATAATCTACCGAATTGGAAAGTTGTATCAAAATTTGTATAGCTTAGGTATGCTTCTTGAACTGCAAATCCTTCACCTACATTAGCTCTTGCTTCATCATCTTTTGTATTCTTCCATGAGCGTTCTCCTGTCTCACCATATAATAAACCAACATTAGCTTTAAAATTATCAGCAATGTCAGCTGCAAAATTTAATTTTGCTTTATATTTATGTACTTGAGCATCGTTACGAACTTTAGCATCACCTCTTTTTGTTGTTTTAGAATCATATCTATATCTTAAGTAACCTGATAAATCAACATTTTGAATAGCTTCATCTAATGCAACAGCGTTAGCAAAAGAAAAAGAACCTGCAGCTACAACAGCAGCTAAACTTAATTTAACTAATTTCATTTTTTCTCCTTTTATTTTGTAAAATGTAGGAGTATGTTAGCATAAAATTTGAAAATTAAGCTTAAAGTTATATAAAAATTGAAAATTTTAATATTTTGTATTGATAGCTAAAACTTAAAATCCCTTGTATTTATAGGGATTTTAGAGCTTTGTATCAAGGAGTAAAAATTAGTTTAAGTTCCGTAAATATTATAGATGATAAGTTAATACTCAGTAAGATAAATTTAAAATGATAAAATAAAAACTAATTTAATTTTAAATTATTTAATTAGTTTTACCTAATTAAATAATCTTTTATGTTTTACAGCACTTGCTAATAAGCCAATAGTTGTGCCATTATGAGCAAATGCAGTAGCTGCCGGGCTTAATAAACCAAGTGTTGCAGCACCTAATATGAATGAATTAACCCATACCGTTGTGCTAAAGTTTTTATCAATTTTTTTCATAGTTTCATTAGCTATAACTTTTGCTTCTAAAATACAAGCAAAATCATCTCTTAGTAATCCAATATCAGCACTAGCTTTTGCTAAATCAGCACCTTTTTGCATAGAAATTCCAACATCAGCTTGGACTAACGACGGAGCGTCATTTATACCATCGCCTATAAAGGCTACTTTTTTGCCTTGAGCTTTTAAACTAGCTAAAATATTTGCTTTATCTTGTGGTAAAAGCTCTGCATAAACCTTATCAATCCCAAGTTCTTTTGCAACTTCTAAAGCCCTACTTTCAATATCGCCTGTTAGCATTACTAATTCTTTTACGCCGTTTTGCTTAAGCTTTGTTAAAATTTCTTTAACATTACTTCTAATTTCATCTTTCATAGCAATTACACCTAATAATTCTTTAGATTTTGCTACATATAAAAGAGTTAGTCCTTTAGCTAAAAGTTCTTTAATATTTGCATTAGCCCTAGAAAAATCAACACCTTCATCATCTTCTAAAAAGTGCCTTGAGCCAATTATTACTTCTTCATTATCAATACTAGTTTTAACGCCGTGTGCTACTATAAATTCCACTTCTCCGTGATTAATATGAGAAAATTCACGCTCTTTAGCAGCCTTTACTATAGCTTCTGCAACAGGGTGAAAATAATGCTCTTCAGCACTTGCACTTAAATTTAACAATGATTTTTCATCATATTTTGGGCTAAACACATGAACGCTTTCAACTTTTAAATCTCCATAAGTTAATGTACCTGTTTTATCAAATACAAAAGTATCAACCGAGCTTAAATTCTCTAAAGCAGTGCTACCTTTAAGCAATATCTGTCTTCTTCCTGCATAAGAAATAGCACTTTTAAATGCCACAGGAGTTGCTAGTTTTAAAGCACAAGAATAATCAGCCTGAAGCACACTAGCCATCGCTGCACTTCCTTTATATAAATATGCAAGTCCAGCAAGTCCTAAAGTAACAGGCACTAAACTATCTGCTAATTTATAAGCTTTTTGCCCTATTTTTGATTTTTCTTCTAAGCAATCTTTCATATAATGTAAAATCTTAGCCGTTGACGTATTTTCTCCAACACTTTCAGCCCATATTTTAATACGACCTTCAACTACCACGGTTCCACTTAAAACCCTATCTCCACGACTTTTAGTAACTGCTTGGGCTTCTCCTGTCATAGAAACTTGATTAATACTAGCAATCCCATCAACAATATAACCATCAACTGCTATATTATCTCCTTGAGATACCACTACAATATCCCCTACTACCAAATCTTTCGCACTTTTTTTAACAAGCTCTTGATTAACTTCTACCCAAGCGTGAGTTATTTGTGGTTTTGCTAGTTCTTTTATCAAATCATCACTTTTTGCCACTACGCTTTCTTCAATATATTCGCCAATATTTAGCATTAAATTAGTGCTATTTGCTGCCTTATAATCTTTTCTATATAAAGAAACTCCTACTGCTGCTGCTTCTAATACTTTTGAAGTTAAGCCATTTTCAATAAGTTCTAAAGTTCCTTCTTTTAATAAAGGCAATGCAGTTGCGCTAGAAACAAAACCATCATAAATAGGGCTTGTTTTATAGCTATTTGCTAAAGCTAAAATAGATGAATAAATCATAGCCTTACTTGGAGTTTCTTTTGCTTTTTTTAATTGCTTAATTTCATAAGTGCTAAAAAAATCTAATATTTTTTGAGCTAAATTATTATCAATTTCTTTTGAACTTGTAAAAACTAAGCTTTTTGAAGCATTATTAACACTTACAAAAACACCAGAAAAATTAAGATTAAACTCACTTACTAATAAATGATTATCGCTTAGATTATTAAGCGTATTTAGCCTAATTCTAAGACGATTTTTAGAGTGATGAATAACCTTACAATTATTCTTGCATTGAAGCTTTTGCATCTTCTACTTGCTCTTTAAATTCTTCAATAGCAGCACTAGCAAAACTTTGAATTTTTGCAACACCTTTTGCTAAAGTATCTTTTGCATCTTTATTGCTTAATAAATAAGTAACCGCAGCACCAATTAAAATTCCTTTTACTAAAGGAGAGCCAAAAAGCCCTGTTCCTTGAGTTGTTAGCGAACTTAAAAAGCCTGTATTTTGATTGTTGTTTGCAGTATTATTTAAATTATTGTTTGAAACATTATTTAAATATGGATTATAAGAATAATTTTGATTATTATATCCTTGATTAACATTATAATTTTGATTATTGTTTAAATATGGATTATTATTATTTGTCATTTTATTTTCTCCTAAAAATTGATTAATTAAAATTCCACTAATTCCAGAAACTATTGCGTTTTTATAATCTTTCCTAGCTATATCATTGCTTGTTTTAATTGCAAAATAACTAGTAACTCCTACCTTTAAACTTGCTTTTAAATCTTGAGTTGTAAAAAAATTATTAAGACTAGAGCTTAATAAATGATCACTCGGAACCCTACTTGATGTAAGCATAATTTTTACTTCTTAGAGCTTTTTTTAGCTACTTCTTTCTCGCATTTGCAACAAGGTTTAAGTTTTGAGATTTTTAAAATTGCATTTTCTGTCATTTTTCCTGCACTTTTTGCAAAATCTTGAGAATTAAACTCACTTATACTTTTTTTAATACTATCTTTTTTATTATAAATTGTTACTGCAGCTACGCCTAATGCTGCACCTAATATGAATGGAATTGGCATGATAATCTTCCTTTATTTTAAAATATCTTTTAAAAAATTACTAACTAAAGAATCTACATTAAATTCATTAGTCGCAAGGCTTTTTCTTAAAGCCACCTGATACTCATTAACCGAACTAGCCCAAAGTCTAAAAATAAGGTCTTTTAGCTTTTCATCTTTGCAAACATTAGCCGCTATTTTATAAGCTTGAACGATTTCAAATTCTTTTGCTAAAAGTAGCAAATAAGCATCATTTAAACTGCACTCAACCAATAAAGCATTATTATCGCTAATTAATAATTGATTTAATTGCTTTTTTGCATTTAAAATATCTTTTAAAATACCATCATTAAAGCAATTAGCATAATACTCATATAATTTTATGCTAGTTAAATCTAGCTCAAAAGCTCTTCTTATATCGCTGTTTTCTAGTTCTTGCAAAAACTCTTGGTTTTCAAATCTTAGCTCAAGCAATGTTAAGCTCCTTTAAAGCTAGGTTAATCTCATCAATGTTTTTTGCATTGATTAAATTATCAAGGCTTTGTTTTGATATGATTTTATCATCATATAAAATAGTAACCTTGCCTAAGATTTTATTAACTTTAACTTCATTAATCCCTTTTAGATTAAAAACTTCATCAATGTTGTAGCTTTCTAAGTCTTTTAATTCTCTTATCTTGCTAGATATATCAAGTCTTAATCTACCACTTGTGTGATGAGTGATTGTAATGTATTCTAAAACTTCACTTAAAACCTTAGCTTTATCCATTAAAAATCCTTTCGTTTTCAAAAATGATTGTAGTCCCTAAAACTTAAAATAAAATAAAATATATAAGATAATGATAATCAAAAAGTGGCAAAAACTCAATATTTATGCTATTTTGCTAATCTTTTCTATATTAAATTACTAAGGAATTTTATGAAAAAATTATTTTTTATCTCATTTTTTACAACATTTTTGCTATCAAATAATCTAATAAATGGTAAAGTTGATATTAGCATTCAAAATCCAATAATTAGTAAAAGTGAAATCACTTACACAAAATATCCGATAAATAATAAAACCTTATTAATTTTAGCCCCAAATTATCGCTCAAGTGGTAAAACTTTAAATATTACTTTAGATAATCAAGAATATAGCCTTAAAGTGCTTGAAGGAGAATATAAAAAAGAGCAAATTAAACTTGCAAAGCCATCAATTATTAAGCCAAACAAAAAGCTTCAAGAAAGAATTGCTAAAGAATACGATGAAGCAGTGAAAATCTATGCAAAAAGCACCGAAAAAGTATATATTAATAAGCCTTTCATAATCCCTTTAGATAGCGTTATTACAAGCCCTTTTGGAAGTGCTAGGGTGTTTGAAAACACTCTTAAGAGTTATCATTCAGGCACTGATTTTAGAGCAGCAATTGGAGTTAGCATTCCAGCTAGTAATGATGGAGTAGTAGTTATTGCAAAAGATAGATATTATTCAGGTGGTAGCGTTGTGATTGATCATGGATACGGAATTTATTCGCAATATTATCATTTAAGCAAGATTAATGTAAAAGTGGGTGATTTTGTAAAACAATCAGATATTATAGGACTTAGTGGAGATACTGGCAGGGTTAGTGGGCCTCATCTTCATTTTGGAATTGCTATAAAAGGCGTTAGTGTTGACCCACTTGATTTTGTAAATAAATTCAACGCAAAGGCTTTTAATTGATTTTTAGCAAATATTTTGATACTTGGAGTAAAGAGTATTATAAAAAAGGTGTAAAAGTTGGTAAAGATGGGGATTTTTATACAGCTGTTAGCGTTGGAGAGCTTTTTGGCTTTTTGTGTGCTAAAAGATTTATTTTTTTAGTTGATGAAAAGATTTTAAAACTACCTATTGATATAGTAGAAATCGGTGCAAATGAAGGGTATTTATTAAAAGATTTTTTAACATATTTAAAAGATAAACGCCCTGAAATTTATAAGCAAATTAATGTAAAAATCATAGAGCCACACGACAATCTAAGGGCTTTACAAAAAAAGAATTTGAATGTGGAATTTAAACATTATTATTTTGATGATTTTAGTAGTGATAATGCCTTTTTTATCGCAAATGAATTATTTGACGCTTTTGCTTGTGAGCTTTATGATAATCATAAATTTGGCTTCGTTGAAAATGGCAAAATAATCTTTAAAGAGCATAAAAATAGTTATGAATATTTACAAGATAAACTTGAAAAACGCTTGGAATTTTCTCCTATGATATATGATTTTTTAAGTGCTTTAGATAAGAAGTGTAAGGAATTTTATTTTTTAACATTTGATTATTTTTCTACATATTTAAATGATGAGTTTAGTTTAAGAATATTTAAAAATCATCAATTAATTGACCCATTTAACGCTAATTTAGAAGAATTATTTGCAAATTGTGATATTACTTGGAATGTAAATTATGATGAATTGTGCTTTTATTTTGATAAACTTAATCTAAAACATAGCTTTAAAAAACAATCAAGAGCTTTGATGGAATTTGGAGTAGATGAATTTAGCGATATTAAATACGCAAATGCCATTAAATATCTATTTTTTGGCTTTAGCGATAATTTTCATTGTTTAGAATTTAATAAAGTTAGCAAGTTTTGATAATATAAAAAAACAGGAGGTAAAAATGTCAGAAAATAAAACACAAAGCAAAGAATTAGTAAAAATAGATACTAACAATATAAGCGAATTAGAAAACGAGTTAAAAGATTTGCTAAAGACAAGAAATCAAGAATTAAAAGAACAAATCAAAAAACTAACCGATGAGCAAATAAGATTTGAACATCAATTAAATGATAAAATCAATAAAATAGACAAAGCAAAAAGCGAGTTAAAACCTAAAAATAACACTACTTTAAATGTATTAATTACTGTTTTAATTGTGCTTGTTTTAATTGATTTAGGATTTAGATTTTTTATAAAATAAGTACATTTACATAGACTAGCTTATATTTTCTATAAAATTAATTTGACTGTTATTTATAGATATTAAGTCTATGCAGTAATTATAAATATCGTATTCTTTAAAATTTTCATTAAAAATATAAATAGATTTTATAATTCTTTCTAATTTTTTTGGTGTTAAATAATATTCACTTTCATAATTTTTGCTTGATTTTACTTCAATAAAATGCAAGGTTTTATCCTTTAAAGCGATTATGTCAATTTCTCCAAATTTGGTTTTATAATTTGTTTTAATTATTTTGAAATTATTTTTTTCTAAGTATTTTTTAGCTTTTTGTTCGTTTTCATAGCCAAAAATATATGACTTTAGTCCTTTTATACTCTTATTTAATAAGTTCTCTTGCTTCATTTATTAAATCTTCGTTAGGATAAATTCCGCAAAAATACTCAAAAGCAAGGGCTGCTTGAAAAATAAGCATATCAAGTCCATCTTGAGTAATAATATTTGGATTTTTTAACTTACAAAAATCTAAAAATATATCGTGATTATATGCTAAATCATAAGCAATTTTTGTATTTTTTGCTAGTTTTTCTAAAAGATTTTCTTCTAAAGGTAGTAGATTTTTTAAACTTGCGCTTGTTGAGTTTATAATTAAATCAAATTCAAATTTATCTAATGTCGTATGAACTTCGCATAAAAAATCATCTTTTTTACTTCTATTAATTACTTTAGTTTTTATATTATTTTTTGCTAAAGAATAATAAACAGCCCTAGCAGCCCCACCAGCTCCTATTACTAAGGCATTGTTTATTTTGTAATTTTTTATAGGTTCATAAAAGCCAAATATATCAGTATTATAAGCTTTTAAAATTCCATTATCATTTATTATAGTATTTGCTGCTTTTGTGTTTATAACGCCTTCATCTTTATAATTTGCTAGTATTGCAACTTCTTCTTTATAAGGCAAAGTTACATTAACACCTTTATATTTTAAAATTGTGTTTTTTAAATCATTTGGATTTTCTACTAAAATTTTCTCATAATTAGCATTTATATTTAATCTTTCATACCATAGATTATGAATTATAGGAGATTTTGAGTGAGCGATAGGATTTCCTATCACTCCAAATTTATCTTGCTTGATAATAAAAGGCATCTTTTCTTACTTTTTCACGAATAAATTTTAAAGCATTTGCCTTTTCACTATTAGAATAAGGTCCTACGATAACTCTACTCATACCCTTATCATCGGTAACTACTTTATATTGCAACCCTAAACTATCTAATTTTTTAATTTCATGAGATTTTAAATCAATATTTTTACTAGCATAAACTTGAACATAACTTCCACTTGAACTAGTAGATGGTTTATTTGTTTTTTCAATTTTCTTTGATTCATTATTAGGTTTTACAACATCTATTGTATCAAAAACCGAAGTCTCTTTTAATTTTTTAACATTAGATTTTTTCTCTTCTACTACCTTTTTTACAGGTGTTTTATCTTTTTTCTCATCATTTACAGCATTTTTTACTTCATTTACTACTTTTACAGGTTCTTCTACAATGCTTTCATTTACCGTATTAATCTCATTAACTATATTCTGTACTTCTTGTGATTTCTTCTCATCCATCTCTACTACTGAATTCTCATTTTTCAATCTTTGAATAGTAGTGTTAAAATCATCAAAACTTTCATTGTTTTTTGCTTTTAATTCTTCAAATTCTTCTTTTATTGGTTGTTTTTCAATATTATCAACAACTGGCAATTCTTTATCTGGCGATACACCAAAAATAATCTTATAAATAATACCAAATACTAAAATAAATATTAAAAACACAATAAATCTAAAAATAATCTGTTTTTGTTTATTTTTTTTACTATTATTATCAATTACTAAATCTTCAAACTTTTGTTCTTGCATTTCAAATCCTTTACATATGTTTTGACCAAGATGCTCCACGCTCTTTTTGATAAATTTCATAAGGTAATGCTAAAATGTTATATTCTCTAGGTAAATCTAAAGTTGGAAACATTCTCCATTCCATAGGCATTTTTTGAGCTAACATCGCACTTAATTTATTAGCTAGACCACAGCCCTCAATAAAAGATGTATGTCCTTTATGAACATATAAATGAAGGTGTCCTGGTGTTTTACTCTTATAAGCTGTAAAATTAATAAAACCTTCTTCTCTTAATAATAATTGTGCTCTATGCCAAAATTTTTCAGTATTAAAACCATTATAATCAAACACAATATTTTCTACTTTATCTTGTGCATTGATTAAATTATGTGCTATTATAATTTTACTTTCTAAATGCTTATTTATTAATTGTAATGACAAAAATTCATTAATTTTTTCAAATTTATTAAAAAACATTCTACCATTGAATTCAATTTTGTTTACAATGGTATCCCTTTTTATAAAATAATGAGAATTTATCATTTTAATTAAAGCTAAGTCATTACTAGTTAGCATTTTAAACTTTCATACAAAGGAAAATTTTCGCTTAATTTTAGCGTAGTTTCTTTTGCTTTTTTTATAATTTCATCGTTATTTAAATTCTTTAGCACTAGGCTTATTGTCTGTGCTATTACTTTCATTTCTTCTTCTTTCATACCACGAGCACTAAGTGCAGCAGTGCCAAGTCTTAATCCACTTGTAATAAAAGGAGAACGCTTTTCGTTAGGAACGCTATTTTTATTAGCTGTAATACCTGCTTTTTCTAATGCTATTTGAGCATCTTTTCCACTAAATTCACAATCACTAAAATCCATTAACAACAAGTGATTGTCAGTTCCACCACTTACTAATTTAAATCCTTCTTTTAGCAATTCATCGGCTAATACCTTGCAATTTTTTATAACTTGATTAGCGTATGTTTTCCAACTTTCATCAAGATTATATTTAAATCCAACTGCTTTTGCTGCAATAATATGCATTAATGGACCACCTTGAAGGTTAGGAAAGATTGCTGAATTTATTTTTTTTGCAAGTTCTTCATCATTAGTCATTATTATCCCACCTCTTGGCCCTCTTAGAGTTTTATGAGTTGTTGAAGTTACTATGTGAGCGTGTGGAAATGGACTTGGGTGAAGATTAGCTACTACAAGACCGGCAATATGTGCAATATCAGCTAATAAAAATGCTCCTACTTTATCAGCAATTTTACGAAATCTTTCAAAATCAATTATTCTAGCATAAGCACTAGCACCACAAACTATTAATTTTGGTTTTACTTCTAGGGCAATTTTTTCAATTTCATCATAATTTAAATAACCATTTTCATCTACTCCGTAGCTATAGCTAGTATATACTTTGCCACTTGCATTTACCTTTGAGCCGTGAGTTAAATGCCCACCTGCACTTAAATCCATTCCTAAAATAATATCTCCTGGATTTAATAATGCTGCGTATGCACCTTGATTTGCTTGTGAGCCTGAATGGGGTTGAACATTTGCGTAATTACAATTAAATAATTTTTTACAACGCTCAATTGCTAAAACTTCTGCTTTATCAACGATTTCACAACCACCATAATATCTTTTTGATGGATAGCCTTCTGCGTATTTATTTGTAAGAATACTACCTGTAGCCACCATAACTTCAGGAAAAGTGAAATTCTCACTAGCAATCATTTCTAAATTCTCATTTTGTCTTTTAAATTCTTCTTTTATAATTTCATTAATTTCTGTATCAAATATCATCTTAACCCCTTTTTTTTTATATAAATTCTCGCTAGTAATCATTCACAAATTGAAATTATCAATCCTTTTTAGGACGCATAGCAGGGAATAATATTACATCTTTGATTGATTTTTTGTTAGTTAGCATCATAACAAGTCTATCAATTCCTATGCCCTCACCTGCAGTTGGTGCCATACCAAACCCTAACGCATTTACGAAATCTTCATCCATTTCGCATGCTTCGTCATTTCCAGCTTTTTTAGCTTCTACTTGAGCCAAAAATCTTTCGTATTGATCAAGTGGGTCATTTAATTCGTTAAATCCATTTGCTAGTTCTTTTCCAGCTATAAATAATTCAAATCTCTCAGCTATTTCAGGATTTTCATCACTTCTTCTACTTAATGGACTAATTGATACTGGAAAATCCGTAATAAATGTAGGATTTATAAGCTTGTCTTCTACATAATTATCAAATAATTCTGCTTGTAAATGTCCTAAATCTAATTTTTCATTTGCTTCAAATCCATCAGCCTTTAATTTCTTTAAAATTGCAGCTTTATCATTTACTATAGTAGCATCAATACCACCTATTTGAACTAAGGCATCTTTATATGGAATTTTTGCAAATGGAGTGCTAAAATCTATTTGCTTATCATCGTATGTAATAGTAGTGCTAAGTCCTAAGTGAGCTATTAATTTGCTTAATAAATCTTCAGTCAAATTCATTAAATCCTTATAATTATGATAAGCCCAATAAAACTCAATCGTGCTAAACTCAGGATTGTGAGTAAGGTCCATTCCTTCGTTTCTAAAGCAACGATTTAATTCAAATACAGCTTCAAAACCACCAACTATTAAGCGTTTTAAGTAAAGTTCAGGTGCAATTCTTAAAAATCTATCAACACCTAAAGTATTATGATGGGTAATGAATGGTCTTGCGTTAGCTCCGCCTGCAATTTCGTGCATCATAGGAGTTTCAACTTCTAAAAATCCTAGATTTTCAAAATATCTTCTAACAAATGAAACAATCTTACTTCTATTAACAAAATCTTGTCTAATTTCAGCATTCATAATCATATCAAGATATCTTTGTCTATAGCGGCTTTCCATATCCACTAAGCCGTGAAATTTTTCAGGTAATACGCAAATACTTTTAGTAACTAAATCTAATTTATCTACATGAATACTAAATTCGCCTTTTTTTGTTACGAAAGCATAACCACGAACTTTGATAATATCGCCTACTTCTATGAGTTTTTTAATATTATCAAACCAAGTTTCATCAATTGTGCTTTTATTAAAATAAATCTGAATTGAGCCACTAAAGTCTTCAATGTTCGCAAAAACGGCTTTCCCACCATCACGCATAAATTTAATTCTACCGATTAATTCACAGATTTCTTCTGCTTTTTTTTCTTCAAGTTCATTTATGAAATCATATTTATCTTTAAATTCTTTTATACTCATCGGTTTTGTTACAAAATGAGAATAAGGATTAATACCTAAAGACCTTAGCTCGTTAGCTTTACTAATTTTTTGCTGTTCTAGTGGGTTTTCAAACATATTTTTACCTTTCTTATTTTCTTTTATTGTTATCTTGGCAATCAGCACAAATTCCGTATAGTTGCATTAAATGACTTGATAATTTGAATCCGTGTTCTCTTGCAATTTTTAATTGTTTTTGTTCTATTACATCATCTTTAAATTCAATAATCTTATTACAAGACTTACAAATCATATGGTCATGATGAGATTTATTAGCTAATTCAAATTTTTTACCAGCTGCGCCAAATGATATTGAAGTTACCATTCCTGATTCTTCTAATAAATTTAAAGTTCTATAAATTGTAGCTATACCTACATTCTGATCATCTCCACTAGCTTTTAAAGCCTCATATAATTCATCAGGAGTATGATGCCCTTCAGTGTTATAAAGCAATTTTAATAAACTTTCTCTTTGCTTAGTATATTTTAAATTACTTTGTCTAAGAGCTTTTTTAAACTCTTCTAGTAGCAAATCGTATTCCATATTTTCCATATTTACCATTGTTATTCTCCTTCTTTCATAATTAATTGTTTTTTACTTTCTTCATTTATATCTATTTGTTTAGATTTTATAGCATTTTGAACTATTTCAATATTTGCTATAGAATTTCCAAGCGATATTAAAACAGGATAAACTTTACTATCACTAAATATCTTTTCTGTTTTTGCGTTTAAAAAAGGCATTGCATTTATACAAGAAGCTATTATAGAAAAAACTATAAATATCTTACCCGAGCAAAAAATAAAACCCATAATTTTATCAAATATCCCTAAACCACTAAGTGATGCTAATTTAGAAATTATTCTACCTAAAATTATAAAAACGCTCCACACTATAACTAAAACTGATATGAAACCTAATAAATTTAATAAAAACTCATTATCAGTTTTATATACATATTGATTTATTAAATCGCCTGCTACTTTAGACTTGCTAGTACTTACATATACACCTATTAAAATACCAGCTAAGCCAAAGCCCTCTTTAATAAGTCCGGATAAAATTCCACCTATACCGATTATTAATGTTAAGCCAATGATAACAAAGTCTAATATTAAGCCATTACTCATATCAAGTTCACTAACTCATTGTATTGCGTACTATATCTTAAAGCTTGTTCCCTAGTAATTAATCCCCCACGAACTGCTTCAACTAAACTTTGTGTTTGAGTTCTCATACCTGTACCTTGTTGGTTTAGCTGCATTTGAGAATAAATTTGATGGTTTTTATTTTCACGAATAAGGTTTGCTATAGCAAGATTATTAATCATAATTTCGTGAATTGCTATACGACCACCACCTTTTTTAGGTATTAAACTTTGTGCAACTACCGCTTGAAGAGAGAACGATAACATATTTCTAATTTGATCTTGTTCTCCACCACTAAAACTATCTACGATACGATTAATTGTTTGCATAGCTGAGTTTGTATGTAGGGTTCCAAATACTAAGTGACCTGTTTCAGCCGCTGTAATCGCCGCTGATATAGTTTCTCTATCCCTCATCTCACCGATTAATATAATATCAGGGTCTTGTCTTAAAGCATATTTTAACGCAGTTTTAAAATCTCTTGTATCAACCCCTACGTTCCTGTATGAAAAAACTGATTTTTTATTTTTATGCATAAATTCAACTGGATGTTCTATAGTTAAAATATGCTTTCCTTCAGTTTCGTTAATCTCATTTAACATAGCCGCAAGAGTTGTAGACTTACCTGAACCTGTCGGACCTGTAACTAAAATTAATCCTTTTTCTTTTTTAATAAATTCCTTAAAAATTGCTGGTGCTTTTAAATCATCAAGACTTGGTACATTTTCAGGGATTAAACGAAAAGCAGCTGCAAGTTTTCCTTCTTCAACATAATAATAGTTTGCTCTAAAACGTCCTACACTCTCTACTGCGTAAGCGAAGTCTAGTTCTCTATCTTCTTCTAAGATTGCTTTTTGCGCATCTGAAATAATGCTGTAGCAAGAATTTTTAATAATGGTTTGGTTTAATATATCAAATTCCAAATCTTTTAATAAACCATGAATCCTAAGTAAAGGTTTTCTACCTGGGATTAAGTGTAGGTCACTTGCATTTTCCGCTTTCATAAATGTTAGTAGCGGATTCATTTCTAACATTTGTTCTCTTGAATTGTTAAAATTTTCATTATCCAACATAATATTCTCCTGTTATTCTATAATTTTAGGCACTGAAAAAAAATGTCCGACTGTAGATGGAGCATTTTGTAAAACATTATCTATAACATCTGCTTTCTTAGGTGTATCTTCTCTTAAAGGTGTGTAATTTTGTATTTCTAAATTCAAATTTTTTGTATCAATTTCATTCAAAACATCAACAAATTTCAATATATCATCAAAATCACAAATTAATTCTTGTCTTACTTTATCATCTAATTTTAAAGATGATAATTTCTCTAATCTTTTTAATAATTCATCATTGATTATCATAATTTAACCTTTTTGCGACTGAAATTTTATAATTGATTATATAATAAAAATTTAATATAGGATTAAATTTATATAGATTTACAAAAATTTGTTAGAATTAGTAGCTTAATTTAATATAAAATTAAAGGAAATAAAAGTGGAAGAAAATTCATATAGTGCTACGGAATTAGGTATAAAAGTAGAGCGTTTTATTAAAAAATATAAAATTACTATAATACTCTTAGTATTAGCTGTTGTGGTATATTTTATAGCAAATACAATTTACGAAAAAGTACAAGAAAATAACAAAATCAAAGCTAATAATCTTTACATATCATTACTAGAAAAAAAAGATGAAAATAAATTACAAGAATTAAAAGAATTAAATCCTAATTTATATTTTGCAACTTTGTTAGATGATAAATATTCTAAAGAACTATCGGAATTTAAACCAGATAAAGAAAATTTATTACTAATAGATATATACAAGGCAAGGACTATGGAATCTAAATACTTTTTAAAAGATTTAAAGACTTTAGAAAATGCATTTGAACTATTAAAAGATAATAAAATTGAAGAAGCAAATGTATTGCTAAATTCTATAACAAACAACTCTGCTTTTTACAAAATCGCAAATAATTTAAAACACTATCAAGGCAACAAATGAAAAAATATTCTCTAATAGCATTATCAATATTATTAATGGCTTGTTCAAGTTCTAAACAATACTACGAACCAAAAAACACACAAGAGCTAAAACAAATTAAAGTTAAAGATGACAGTTTATTAAGTAAATTTAAAAATTATGAAATAATAAACAAAAAAGATGAAGTAGTTTTTATATCTAATAACTTAGGTTTTTTAAAAGGATTAAAAGATAATGAAATAATATATGATGAAAAATTCCCAGCAAAAATAGTTAGTATAGATATAAACAATGATAAAGCGATTATGGTTGATGCACTAAACAATGTAATAATTTATGATTTATCAGCTAAAAAATACCTATTTTCTCAAAATTATGGTCAAGCTAACGGTATTATAAAAAAATTAGCAAATCCACAATTTAATGGTAAATTTATAATAGTTCCTACTTTAGATGGTAAGCTTTTAATTTTTAATAATGATAACAACACATTCTTTAAAAGCATAAATGTGGGCACTCAAGATTTTTTCAATAATATAATATTTTTTGATACAAATAAAGATAGTTTAGTAGCTGCTAGTTCTAGCAAAATCTTTACAATAGTAGATAATAAAAGCTACATAAAAATTTTAAATATCAAAAAAGTTTTTACAAACAAAAATGACATTTATGTATTAGCAAACGATGGTAGAATAATTAAATATGACTACTTACTAAAAGAAAAGATAAGCACTAAATTTAAATATGCAAATTTTAATGCAGTGCATTTTTATAATTCAAATTTATACGCATTAGAATTTGGTGGATATTTGATAAAACTAGATGAAAATTTAAAAGAATTAGCTGTATATGACCTAAATGGAAAAGTTAAAAAAGGTGCTTACTTTAAAGACAACATTCTATTTTATAACAATAAAAGCTATGAATTACAATGACCCTAATAGATATTGGCAATACAACTGCGTGTGTTTATAATAATAACCACACGCAAAGAATTTTAATAAAAGATTTTAATTTAAATAATTATAAAGAGAAAGTCTTTTATATAAGTGTAAATAACAACTTCAACTCATTTCCTAATAATTTTATAAATTTAGAGCCATATTTTATTCTTGATAGTAATTATAAAGGCTTAGGAATCGACAGAATAGCGTCTTGCTATTATATAAAAACAGGTATTATTGTTGATGCTGGTAGTGCGATTACAGTTGATAAAATGAGTAATGGAAAACATTTAGGTGGATTTATTCTTCCTGGTATTCAAGCATATTTAAATACTTATAAAAATATTTCTCCTAGATTAGAATACTCATTAAACACTGATATAAATTTAAAATCGTTACCAAACACCACAAAAGACGCAATTAGCTATGGAATTATTACAAGCATAATAACTAGCATAAAATTATATGCAAACAATGACACTATATATCTAACAGGTGGAGATTCTAGTATCTTACAAAAATATTTTGATAATCCAATAATCGAAGAAAATTTAATATTCAAGGGTATGCAAAAATTAATTAACGACTTGAATTTGTAAATAAATAAAACTATTATCTTTCAATAAAAACAAAAAGGACTATTATGGCACAACATTTTGAAATAGCAATTATAGGTGGCGGTATCAGTGGTGCAGCTTTATTTTATGAACTTAGCAAATACACAAATGCTAAAAAAGTTGCTTTAATTGAAAAATATCATGCATTAAGCACTCTTAATTCAAAAGGTACAAGTAACTCACAAACAATACATTGTGGTGATATTGAAACAAATTATACTTATGAAAAAGCATCAAAAGTAAAACCTAACGCTGATATGATTATAAACTATGGAAAATTAGTTAATGCTCAAGATAAATTTATGTTCTCACATCAAAAAATGGCTCTAGCAGTAGGTGAAACTGAGTGCGAATTTATGGAAAAAAGATATGAAGAATTTAAAAATTTATATCCTTACATAAGAAAATTTGACAAAGAAGAAATCAAAAAAATTGAACCTAAAGTAGTAGAAGCTCTAGGTGGGGGCGATAGACCTGAAAAAATATTTGCGATGGGTTCGTTAGTTGGCGATACATATACAACTGTTGATTACGGCAAAATGAGTATTAGCTTAGTAGAAGAAGCTAAAAAAGTAAGACCTGATAATGAAGTATTTTTTAACGAAGAAATTACTAGCATTTACAAAAAAGGCGATGTTTTTTACATAAGAAGTATTAGTGGCAATGAATTTAGTGCAAATTTCGTTGTGGTTGATGCAGGAGCTCACTCATTATTTTTAGCACATAAAATGGGCTATGGACACGATTATGCATGTTTACCTGTTGCTGGTAGTTTTTATCTAACTAAAAAACATTTATTAAATGGTAAAGTTTATATGGTTCAAAATCCAAAATTACCTTTTGCAGCATTACACGGCGACCCTGATATTTTATGTGATATGAATACTCGTTTTGGTCCAACTGCACTTGCATTACCTAAACTTGAAAGATACCATGGGCTAAAAAGCTTACCTGAATTCTTCAAAACCCTAAGACTTGATAGTGCAGTTATGAAAATATTATTTGATTTAATGAAAGATAGCACTATTAGAAACTATATTTTAAGAAATTTCTTATTTGAAGTACCAGGGTTAAATAAGGGATTATTTGTAAAAGATGCTAGAAAAATCGTCCCAAGCCTTACAACCGATGATATAACTTATGCAAAAGGTTTTGGTGGAGTTCGCCCACAAGTATTAAATAAAACTGAAAAAAAATTAATGCTAGGTGAAGCAAGTATTGTGCCTGAAAATCAAGGAATAATCTTTAATATGACCCCAAGCCCAGGTGCAACTAGCTGTATGGGTAATGCTTTAAGAGATTTAAAACTTGCAGTTAATTATTTAAAACTTGAATTTAATGAAGAATTATTCAATAAAGAACTAAGAGCTGATGTATGAAAAAAACTAAAATAATAGCAACAATAGGACCTGCTAGTGATAATGAAACCTGTTTAAGGGATATGATAAAAGCTGGAGTTAATGTATTTCGCTTGAATTTTTCACATGGTTCTCATGAATATCATTTACAAAATTTATTAAAAGTAAGAAAGATATCAAATGAACTTGGTGTAAATATAGGAATTTTACAAGACATATCAGGACCTAAAATTCGTGTTAGAGAATTGCCAGAGCCTTTTATACTCAAAAAAGATGATAGATTAGATATCTATCGTCATGATATTACTGCTAAACAAATAAGCGAAAATCATTACCAAGTTAGCACAAATTACAATGGAATTCTAGGTGCTGTTAAAAAAGATGAGGCGATTTTTTTATGCGATGGTTCAATAAAAGTTATAGTAAATGACATAAATGAAAATTATTTGCAATGCGAAGTTCAAAATGAAGGAAAATTATCATCAAATAAAGGGATAAATTTCCCTAATACAAAGATAAACATAGATGTAATCACACAAAAAGATATGAATGATTTAATGTGGGGCGTTCAAAATAATGTTGATTTTATAGCTATATCATTCGTTCAAAACGAAAATGATATTAAAAATGTTAAAAATTTGATAAAAAATTATGAAAATACACCAGCTATTTTTGCAAAAATTGAAAAATTTGATGCTGTTGAAAATATTGATGAAATTCTAAAAATAAGCGATGGGATAATGGTTGCTCGTGGAGATTTGGGAATTGAAGTGCCATTTTATAAAGTGCCTAGCATTCAAAAAGAAATTATAAAAAAAGCAAATAGTATGAGCAAACCAGTAATTACAGCAACGCAAATGCTACTATCTTTAACAAATGCAAAAAATGCTACTCGTGCCGAGATTAGCGATGTAGCAAATGCTGTATTAGATGGAAGTGATGCTGTTATGCTTAGTGAAGAAAGTGCCGTAGGAATTTCTCCTGTTAATGCGGTTAGCATTATGGCTCAAACAATAAATGAGGTTGAAAATATTTACCCTTATTTTAAATTTGATTACGAAAAAGTTGATGTAACTGACACGATAGCTTCATCAGCCGTGCATTTAGCAAAAAACATAAAGGCTGATGCTATAATTTGCCTTACAAGTAGTGGTGGAAGTGTTAGAAAAATAGCTAGATATAGACCTAATACTAAAATAATAACAATGAGCCATTGTGAAAAAACGCTTAGAAAATTAAGTATTTCATGGGGACTTAGTAATGCTTATGTAGTTGAAAAATCAGAAAATTTACACGAATTATTACAAAATTGTATTAAGGTTGGTGTAGAAAAAGGCGTAATTGATAAAAATAAAACCTATGTTATAACCGCAGGACACCCAGTAGGAAAGGTAGGTAGTACAAACCTAATAAGAGTTTTAGAAAAAGAACAAATTGATTATTATTTAAATTTATAAAGTATTTTCTTTAAATTTAAAAAATTAAGTGTATTTTAATTATGGGGGGGGTATAATAACCCCTATTTATTTCAAGGAGATAAAATGTATAAAAATTGTTTACAACTAACCTTAGGTTCTTTAATTGCAATGAGTTTATTTTCAGGTTGTGTAACCACAAACCTTCAAACAAATGCTACAATGACACAATCAATATTTATTGACCCAGTTGCAAAAGATAAAAAACTAATATTTTTAAATATCAAAAATACAAGCGGTCAAAATATAAATTTAGAAAGCAAATTAAAATACATGCTAGAACAAAAAGGCTATATAGTAGTAGACAACCCAGAAAATGCCATATTTATTCTTAGCACAAATGTTTTATACTGTAACAAAAAGAAAGAAAATAACGCTGGTATAGGTGCTGGTATAGGTGCTGGGACTGGATTAGGCGTTGCAGCATATAATTCTAATTCCATGACAGGTGCAGTAGCTACTACTGGTGCTATTGCTTTAGCTGGTGGACTTATAGGAAAATTAACTGAAGATACCATATATCAAATGCAAGTAGATGTTAATATAAAACAAAAAGCCACTGGAAAAGTATTAGCTTCAACTGGAACTACCCAAGGTCAATCTAGCGTAAATGATAGTAAAAGAGCTGGATTTATGAATTCTCTAGCTGGTAATGTGCATAGTGATAATTCAGGACATTTAAATTCAAATATGGTGCAATCAAATTCACAAAGCTATGAAACTAACTATATTGAAAAAAACACAATGATGTTTGCTGAAGCTATTAAAATACACTTAAAATTAGAAGAGGCTATCCCTGTTTTAGAGGATAAAATAGCTAACCAAATTTCTGGCTTATTTTAAAAAATTTAATTAACTTCCTTTAATAAATTATTTTGTATAATTTATGCAAAGGAAGCTTATGAATAAAATATTTTTTAACATTTTTTTAACTTTTTTTATAACAAATTTTTTAAATGCTAGTTATGTTATAAAGCCATACAAATTAATAAATTTTAAAGGCGATGTATCATATAACGAGCATTTTGAAAAAACTAAAAAATATATAATAAAAAATATAAAATTTACTAACATAGAATTTGTTATACAAGACAACAAAATTATTACAAATCTAAAATTTTTAAAACAAATCAATGGAATAAATTTAATATGGCTTTTACCTGACGAATTTAGTGATTTTGTTAATGAAAATTATGAAATTTATTCTATACCAAAAAATAATTTAAACGGAGAAATTAATCTAATACTAAAAATGCAAATTAATGATAAAATAATACGAGAAGAAGCTATCTCTTTTCCATTTAATATAAAAATAAAGGATAAATAATGAATTTAAAGACAAATAGTATAGGCAAAAAAATTGGATTTTTAGTTTTAATAACAATACTACTTCAAATCCCACTATATTTTATAAATTCAATAAGCTATGAAAGAAGTGATACCTACGATGCAATGGCACGAAATTTAGGCAATGAATGGGGTTTAAAACAAAAAATATCTGGTGTGTTTTTAGTAGCACCTTATGAAATCACAAGAGAAAGAAAAAACGAAGATAATGAAACTATATATGAAAAAATCAAAAAAACACATATTATTTTACCAAGTGAATCAAATATTGAAATACAATTAAATGATGAGATTAGACAAAGAGGAATTTATAAAACTTCTGTTTATAATGCTAATGTAAAAATTACAGGAAATTTTAAAAATATTAAAGAAAAATTATTAGCAAATTGTGATGAAATTTACATAGCATTAGGAATTAATTCCGTAAAATCTTTAACAAGTGTAGCGCAACTAAAAGTTTTAGGACAAGATTTAAAACCAATAGCAGGAACAAATTCAAACAATAAAAATTTAGTCTATGGAATTTCAGCCTTACTAAATGAAAGTATTTTACAAAATGATAACATAGATTATGATATAACTTTCACCCTAAGAGGTTCTCAAGGTATTGATATTGTGCCATTGGCTGATAAAAATATCGTAAATATTAATTCGCTTGAAAGCAAACCAAGTTTTTATGGGACACTACCAAATACTAAAGAAATAAAAGAAAATGGTTTCATAGCAAACTATGAAATCACACCATTTACTAGAAATTTCCAAAAAGATATAAATGAGATGGATACATATTTAGACGATAATATGATAGGTGTAAATTTATATCAAGGCGTAACTCATTATAGACAAGTAATTAGAGCAGCAAAATATAGTATGCTTTTTATTATGCTTAGTCTTTTTGTAGTATATATTTTTGAATTTATTAGCAAAAAAACCACACATTATATACAATATGGCGTAGTTGGTTTTTCTTTAACTTTATTTTATTTAGTTTTACTTTCTATGTCTGAATATTTTGGTTTTGAATTTGCCTATATTATCGCAACTTTAATGGTTGCAATCCCAAACGCACTATACATAAAAGCAATAACAAAAAATACAAAATATGGTTTAGGAATGCTTGCGTTTTTAGGTGGGGTTTATGCTGTATTATTTTCAGTGCTTCAAATGGAGCAATTCGCACTAATCACAGGAACAATTTTAATAATGTTAGTATTATATGCAATAATGTATATTACTAGAAACATTGATAATTTTATAGAAAAACAAGAATAATTAAGGTAAATAAATTTACCTTAATCTTATTTTAAAGTTTCAATATTTAAAGTTTTTTGATTTTTTCATCTGCTAACATTGCAAGTCCATTTACAAATGGATTATTACTACTAGCAGCGAAAGTTTTAAGAATTTTACTTGCATTAGTCTTATCAAATTTAAAATATAAATTACTATGAAAAGCATGAACTTTGCAAGCTTCTTTGTAACTTTTCTCAAATCTTTTATTTGTAAAAGAACCTAATACAAAAAATACAATTATTGATATTCCTAGCACCATAATTAAATTAGAATAATTAACCCCTATATACGTATGTGCATCACTAAAATTTTTCATATTAGCAGTAAATATAGCAGCCATAGCTATAACTCTAATGACAGTAAGAGTTATAGAATAATATATGCTATCTAGCAATATAAATGATAATAATCTTACAAAATCTCTATCTGGAACATTATAATTTAATAATTTTTGTTTTTGCCTATCACTGGCCCTTAAATATAAATGTATTAGAGTGAATTCATCTACTTTATCTAAACCAAATGATTTTATTTTTTCTACACCGTTCATTTTATGCTCCTATTTTTCTTATTTTAATATCATCTAAATTTGCAAACATAGAATAATATATTTCATCGCCTAGTATTGATTTTATTTTTTCATAAATTTCATAATCTTCTAATATTGCTTTTTTTGTTTTTTGTTTATTAAAAAATGTATAAAATACTGTACCTATAGATACAATAGTAAGACAAAATACAGCAAAAACTAAAGGTATTAAGATAAAAAATGGTATCCCACCGGCAAGCGAAGCTAGAAAAATAATAAAAAATAAAATAGCAATTACAAATATTAAAGCATATTTTAAACCTTTAATATTTTTAAAATTCATTGCATATTTAGAACAATCGTCATAAAAAGAACTAGTAACATTCGCAACACTATTAAAAGTGTCAATTCTAAGTCTTATTTCATTTAAATCAATATTACTAGGAGTTTCACTTTTAACCCCTATAAGCCCTAATCTTGCCTTAGCATAATATTTTGTTAAATCACAACCAGCACCTATCGTATTAATATTTGCAATACTATCACCAAAAGCACTTTGACTAATTGAACCTCTACTAGATGAAGTGCTTATACTAAATTCAACCTCACTATCAGTTTCTAAGCCAATCAATGCATTAAAACCTAATTTTACTGCAACTGATTTTAATTTTTCTAAAGAATCTTCAGTACTTGAACTAGAAGTGGTGCTAAGCTCATAAGAACTAGCATAAATTAATTCTCCATCTAAAAATTCATAAGTTCTACTAAGATAAATTCCTTCTAGCAATTCATATTCTTTAATATTGAAATTTGCATTGTTAAAACTTTTTTTAACATTATCAAAATTATTTTGATTAGAAAAATTATGAGAAAAATTATTATAAGATTTATTTTCTTGTATTTGTTTAGTTTTTGGATTCTCTAAAAGTTTAATATTTGTGGCTATATAACCACTCGGGCTTAAATCTTCACTAAATTCAACTTCTATATTATCTAACGCCCCCCCCCAACTCATAATTTAACAAATCGCTAGTTTTAAAAGCGTAAGTTTTATCATCTTCGCCTAAAATATAGCCTAAATTCTTACTATCTAAATAACAAGTAATTCTTCCTTTCATGCATCTCCTTTTTTATAAAGTATTTTTATTATATTATTTAAATACTAATTAAATTTAAAAAAATATTAATAATTATATAAATAAATTATAAATTTATTATAATTTTTCAAAATTTTTCAAATCTAACAACATATAATAAAAGCAAATGATTTAAAATTGTTACTTCAATAAATTTAAAAATAATTTATCGCAGTTTTTACTGCGATAAAAAATTAAATAAATCTCACAAATAAAAATCCTAAAGCAACACTTAGAACAATCATTAAAACGCCTGGGATAAAGAAAGAATGGTTGAATACATACTTTCCTATTCTAGTAGTTTTTGTATCATCCATTCCCACAGCACCAAGTAAGGTTGGGTAAGTTGGTAGTACGAATAACGCTGATACCGCCGCAAAAGAAGCGATGATTATTTTTGCATTTTCTGGATTTTCATTTAAAGCAAGTGCAACCACTACTGATGGAACTATTGCTTTAGCAGTTGCTGCTTGAGAATATAAAAGCATACTAGCGAAGAAAAATGCAAAGGCTAATAAAAATTGATATTGCTCTACTAAATTTTTTGCATATTCTTTAATCTCAGCCGAATGAGCACTTACATAAGTATCTCCTAACCACGCAACACCTAAAACACAAACACAAGCATTCATACCACTTTTAAATACACTTGTATCAATAATTTTTGAAGTGTTAATTTTCGTTGTTAATACTATTAATGTTGCGATACTTAGCATTACACACATAATAGCACTATCTCTTGAAATGATTATCTCATCAGCTTTTAAACCTGAAATATATGTAGCATAACAAACCACAGCTAAAACGCCGATTATAAATATAGCTACACTTTCTTTTGCACCTTTTATAATCTCTTTTTTAGCACTTTCTTTTTTTACAATTTCACCTTTTTTTAATAACTCTTGATAATATTCATCACTACTAAGGTCTAAATTTGAAAACTTAGTTACTAAAAACGCACTAAGCATACAAGCTAAATAAGTGCTACCTATCCACACACATAGTAATGTCAAATATGAATATCCAAACCCTTCTAAAACACCACTAAGATAAACAACAGCTGCACTAACAGGACTTGCAGTAATTGCTATTTGACTTGATACAACTGCAAGGCTAAGTGGAGCTTTTGGCTTAATATTTTGCTCTTTTGCAACCTCAACAATTACTGGTATCATAGAAAACGCAGTATGCCCTGTCCCTGCTAAAATAGTTAAAAAATAAGTAATACTAGGAGCTAAATAATTGATTTTTTTAGGATTTTTCCTAAGTATTTTTTCAGCAATATGCACCAAATAATCAAGCCCGCCTGCTAATTGCATAGCCGAAATTGCTGCAATTACTGACATAATGATTAAAATTACCGAAGTTGGAATTTCGCCTGGTTTTAAACCACAAAAAATCCCTAAAGCAATAATTCCTATACCACCTGTATAACCAATAGCAATTCCACCAAGTCTAACACCTAGAAAAATAGCAACTAAAACAATGGCCAAATCTAAAAAGCCAAATAAATACGCAACAAAACACACCACAAGTGCTATTGCTGATAATAAATAGATATTATTTTTCATAATTTCTCCTTTAAATAAATTATATTAATTAATATTTTAAACTAAGCTAAATTTGATAATAATTAAATTTTAATTGAATAGTTGTAATTTTTTATTTAAAAAATATTTATAGTATTTAAGCAAATAATAGTTAATCACACACTTATTAAAACAAGTGGGTGATTAATAAAAATAGAATAAATCAATTATTTCATTTCATTCAAACCATCAAGGTCTAAAACACCGCCGCTACTAGCATTACTAACTAGCTTTTGATACATTCTAAGCCATCTTGAATTAAGCTCTTTTTTAATAGGCTTAAATTCTGCTCTTCTTCTAGCCATTTCTTCATCATCAATTAATAGATTTATAGTGCATTTAATAGTGTCAATTTCTATTAAATCTCCATCTTTAATAAGCCCTATTTCGCCACCTTCAGCAGCTTCAGGCGAGCAATGCCCTACACTAAAACCACGAGTCGCCCCGCTAAATCTACCATCAGTAAGCAATGCAACCGACGCACCTAAGCCCCTACCCATAATAAGACTTGTTGGGCTTAACATTTCTTGCATTCCAGGACCACCTTTTGGACCTTCATAGCGAATTACTACACAATCTCCAGCAACCACTTTTCCACTGCTAATCCCTGCTATTGCTTCATCTTGAGAATTAAAGCAAACACATTTACCACGGAAAACCTTATCACCAACGATACCGGCTGCCTTTATTACCGCACCTTCTCTTGCGATATTGCCAAATAATACGCATAATCCACCACGCTCAGAGTATGGATTATTTAAAGTTTTTATAGCCTTTCCATCAGGATTACTATCTTTAATCAGTTCTCCTATACTATCTCCACTAATAGTAAGTGCATCTTTGCTAAAGAATTTACTTTTTTTGCTAACTTCATTCATTATTGCATATATTCCACCACTACTTCCTACATCTTGCATATGAGTTCCTGGCAGACTTGGGCTAACCTTAGCTATATGTGGTGTATCTTGAGCGATTTCGTGCATTAATTTTAAATCAATCTCATCAGCATAAGCTTCTTTTGCAATTGCTAGAGTGTGTAAAATTGTATTCGTGCTACCACCCATTGCCATATCACAAACAAGAGCATTTTTTAAACTCTTATTATTTAAAATATTTCTAATTTTGTATTTTTCGCTTAGCTCTTCGCTCTTTGCAATCTCACAAATTCTTCTTGCAGCACTTCTTAATAATTCTTCTCTTTCAGAAGTTAAAGCTAAAATAGTTCCATTTCCTTTAAGCGCAATGCCAAGGCTTTCCATTAAAGAATTCATTGAATTTGCAGTAAACATTCCACTGCAACTTCCAGCTCCAGGACATGCGGCACATTCAATTTCTTTTAATTTTGCTTCATCAATTTTACCTACTTCGTATTCGCCAACTGCTTCAAACGCTGTATTTAAATCAATTTGAGAACCATCTTTAAGCTTACCTGCAGCCATCGCTCCACCACTTACAAAAATAGTAGGCACATTCACTCTTAAAGCCCCCATAATCATACCTGGAGTAATTTTATCGCAGTTTGGAATAGCTATCATTGCATCTAGGCTATGTGCGTTCATAACCGTCTCAACACTACTTGCTATTAATTCACGACTAGGAAGCGAATAAAGCATTCCGCTATGCCCCATAGCAATACCATCATCAACACCAATGCAGTTAAATTCAAATGGCACACAGCCGTTTTTGCGTATTTCATCTTTGATAATTTCAGCATATTTGTTTAAATAAAAATGCCCTGGAATAATCTCTATAAAACTATTACAAACCCCAATAAATGGCTTTGCAAAATCTTCATCTTTTAGCCCAACGGCTCTTAATAATGACCTACTTGGTGCTTTTGTATAACCTTTTTTAATAGTATCACTTCTCATTATTGCTCCTTTTTAAAATATTTAAAATACTCATCTTTTAAAATACCTTTTAAATCATCTTTATGTATAAAAACTATAATCACACCATCGCTCCAAGGTGTGATTTCATAAGGCGAAAAAGATACCATTATGCCATCTTGATAAAACACTGGCAAAGAATGTAAAAAGCTTTTATTTGCTTTAACATCTTCTATTGTATCTTTAAATATGCTGATTTTTCCATCATTATGTGCTTTTAAAAGCTCATTAGCAACTAATCTAGTAAATTTATTAACGCTATCTGTGTCTTTAAAAACATCAGTTCCTAAGACCTTGCCATCAAACTCGCTCTCACACCCATAGCCAAACTGAGCGTGAGCACCGCCTAAATAGTCACTATGTTCGTAGCAATAAGTTATCAAATCATCTTTTAAATAATTAATATAAACTACATTTTCTATATAATATTCTCGTTCTTTTGCTTCTTTTAATCCTTCTTCATCAAAATAAGCTTTTTCATCATAATATTTGTAAGATTCTTCACATCCTTTAAAATCAGTATCAAAACAGTAATAATAATATTTATTTAGCACTTTAAATTCATTTTTTAGCTTTTTTGCATGAAACTTTAGCTCTTTTATTAGATTAAGATTTTCTTGTGATTGTTCTTTATAAATATCACTAGCAGCTCTATAAACTAGCCCTGTTTTATCAAAACTCTGTTTTTTGGTAATTGAAAGTATAGCGTCATCATTAAATAAGACATATTTTTCATCATCTTCAAAAATATAACTAGCAGCATTCAAAACCAAGCTACAAATAATCAAAAATATAAATTTCATATATCCTCTTAATTAAATATTATTTTATTTCTACCATCTTTTTTAGCTTGATATAATCTATTATCAGCATTTTCAAAAGCTCCAAATTTAGAATTTGAAACCATACAAACCCCTATACTAATAGTGAAATTTATTACATTATCTTTAATAAAAAATTTATTATTTTCAATTTCATTCTTTAAATTTTCTAATTTTTTTATACATTCGTCGTATGATTTTCCTCTGAAAATTAAAATAAATTCTTCACCACCATATCTATATGTTTTAGAATATTTTTTTAAAATTTTTGATAAATTCATTAATGCTATATCACCTACTTCATGACCATAAGTATCGTTGATATTTTTAAAAAAATCAATATCTATTATAGCAATAATATCACCTGAATATAATTGCAAAGCATCATAAGCCCTACGATTATAAACATTAGTAAGAGAATCGTAAAAAGCTAACTTATACCCCTGATAAATAATAGCCACTAAAAATACAAAAGAACCTAATTCAAAATAACTTAAATTAAAACTATTAAAATATTCATAAAATAAAAAATGCGTATAAGCCGTTATATAAGCACCTTGTAAAAAACATTCAAAATTATTAATTTTTCTTAAAATAACCACATAAATCATCAAAAAGAAAAATAAAGCAAAAGAAAAATCAGAATATGCAAAAGTTTGATTTATAAATTTAAGTTCATGTAATTTATTAATAAAATCAAAATTTTGAATAAATAATGCTAATAAAATATATAAAATTACTATCAAACAAGCTGGTAAAAGACTTTTTGTATTTAAATAATCTTTCTTAAGACTAACTAATATTGCAAAAACAATTGGTGAAAATATTGATATATATGCGTGAGCTAAATTATTAGCCAAAAAAATACAAATAATTCTAGATGACAAAAATAACAAAACTAGAAAAGTTATATTATGTTTTCTAAAATAAATAGAACCTATGAATACAAGTATTTCAAAACCTAAAGTAGCGACTGGTAATGAATATAAAATTTCATTTAACAAAGAATAATTCATCTTGTATCCTTAAAAATTCATAGCATTATACATACTAATATAAAAAACTTAATTAAAAAAATAAATATTTAAAATATAGAAAAAATATTATTTTTTAAATATATTTTATTTATATAAAATACTAAAAATAAATTTTTATCCAACTTAAATATATTTTACTATCTTTATACAGTTTATAAATTATAAAATCAAGTTAAACAAAAATATTATGTGGCTCCTCAGGTTTACTTAATTCATAACCTTGAGCTTTTTCTATTCCATAATCTTGAACTATTTTTAAAATTTCTTGATTTTTAACAAATTCAGCGACAACTTCATAGCCTTGCTTATGTGCGAAACTAACCAAAGTTTCAAGAACCGTTCTAGCGTTTTCATCAACTATTAAACTCTCAATAATTGAACCATCAATTTTTAAATAATCAAATTTAATTTTTAATAACCTATAAAAATTTGAATACCCGCTACCAAAATCATCTATTGCGATTTTACAACCATAAAAAGATATAAATTCTAAAAAATTAGATAAATCATCATATTTATCAATACTTTCACTTTCTAATATCTCTACACATAAAGCCTCTGGACGAGAGCATTTTTCTAATCTTCTTCTAAATAACTTATTAGTTTCCTTATTTGTAATATCAGAATTAGCTAAATTTATACTAAAATTTTCATTAGGATAAATATCTATCAAATCAAAAACTTTATTAATAACAACTTCTTGTATATCTTTATAAAGACCTACTTTTCTTGCTACATCTAAAAATGTACTAGGGTATATTATCTCATTATTTTCACCCCTAATTCTTACTAATACTTCATAATAAGATATATCTCTAGTCAAAGAATTATGAACGCCCTGACATACAACAAAAATTTTATCATTATCAAGTGCATGTCTAATGCGAGATACTATTTTTTGCTGTTCTACATGTTGTTTTTCAATATTTAAACCCTCTTTGTAAATACAATAAGGCTCTTTTGTTCTAATAGTTTCATAACTTGCTAACATTGCCTGAGCTAAACGATTGATAATTTCTTGATTTGATTTTCTAATATCCCTATCACTTGATATACCAATATTTAATTCTAAATCTTTAAGTTCAACCCCTGAACTAATTTTTAATTCAAATTTATTTTTTTTACCTAAAGAAAAATTATCTACACCATAACTATTAATAGTAAAATGCTTTTGTATAAGTTCGGCTGCTTTGATAGCTTCATCTTGATTTTTATAAACTATACAAAATTCGTCTATGTGTAAATGATAAATATCTATACTTTTTAATACCTCATCATTATCCTTGATATTTAAAGCATTTTTTAAAGAATTTGCAAAAACTTTTATAATTTCATCAATTAATATAGTAGAATAATTTAACCTAAAATCATTAAAATTATCAATTTTCAAATATAAAAAGATATTGTTTTTATTAGCTCTATCATTTTTTAATTCTCTATCTTGTAAAGCTTGTAAAGATAATAATCCGGTTAAACTATCAGTATCAAGTTTTGTTTGCATATTGTAAAGTTTAGTTCTATAATCTCTAATCTGCAAAATTTTCTTAGTTACATCAACCTTATTTATCAATTCATAATTGCGATCTATAACTTTCCTAAAAACTGAAAAATACCTAGTATCCCTTCTACTAACCACACTATTTTCATCATATAATTGAATATTGTTGTGATTTTCTTCTACTAATGTGCCAAAATCAAATCCTTTATTATCACTAATATCTATAATATTGCTAAGTGAATCATAAAAATTTATAGCTTGAGTTTTTTTAGTATCATCACTTTGTTCAGTCAATATAAATGAATTGAAACTAAAATTATCATTAACAAAATCAGGAGTAACTACATTGTTTTTTCTATTAATTAAAACCTGTTGAATTGGAGAATTTAAAAAAGCCTTATATAAAATCTGTAATAACAAATTTAATTCATAATTGAATTTAAAATATACTCCTAAAACAAAAATTAAAGATATAAAAATAACCAAATATACTAAAATTAATTGTTCTTTAGTTTTTTGTAATCTTTCACTACTTTTTATAATATCATCTCGTATTATTTCTATAGTGTTAATAAAATCTTTAAAATTTACAATTTTCTCTTTTTGTAATCTTAATTGTTTTACTCCCAGCAATAATTTTTTAGAAAGTAGTAAAAACATTTTTTCATTATCTAAAATGTCATTTTTATAAATATAATCATCTATTTTATTTATATTTTTTTTATCATTACTACCCTGTAATTTAAATATATTTTCATTATTTTCTTTAATTAAATTATCTTTTTCTAAAATTAAATGTTCTATTTCTTTTACATATTCATTAAGCATTGTTAAATCAACATTGCTTGTAAATACAAATTCCAAAACACCCTGCTTTATTTCCATTAATTTTACTTGAGAATATATGACATTAAAACTTTTAAAATCGCTAAAACTAATTCCTAATAAAGCATTAAAATCTGTTATGTATTTTTTTAAATCATCTAAAGATTTTTCTAATTTAATTGACTGCTCATCAGTAATTTTATCCCTACCTTGTAATGTTTGTATCAAATCTACACTTTTTACATTAAGGCTAGATAATCTTTTTCCACTTATATCAAAATTAGTATATACGCTAGGTTTTTCAATATCTAACATTAATTCTTTTTGTTCTATTATGATATCTTGAATTTTTTTGTCTATTAAATTGTTAAAATTAATTCTATTAAGTTTATAAAAAAATAAACCACTACATATAAGTAAAGAAACAACCAAACAAAATGTCAAAATTTTAAAAATATTAAGTGCAAATGTTTTTACTTCTATATCTCTATATTCTTTATTCATTGTTTATCCAAAATCCTAGGTCTTTTTCCTTCTAGTGTTTTTAAAAACTCTATTATATCATCCACATCTTTATCAGGCATAATAATTCCTAATTGACAAGCAGTTTTTGCTCTTATAATATCCTCTAAATAATGATAACCACCATTATAAGAATATGGTGCTGTTAATGTTATGTTTCTTAATGTAGGTATTTTTACCATTTCACTATCACTAAATTCACAGTGCTGAAAAAAATCATTATTAACACTAGATATCATATTAGTCCCAAAATTATCACCGTTATGACATGCTAAACAACCATATTTATTAAATAATTTTAAACCATTTTTAGCTCTCTCACTAATAGCCAAAGAATCTCCTTTTAAAAAAAGATCAAATGGTGAATCTAGTGTTACTAATGCTTTTTCAAATTCAACAAGAGCTAAAATAGCACTATTTGTATTTGCCTTTAAGCCGACTTTTTCAAATAAAACATTATATGTGACATTATTTTGTAATATATTATCAAGGTCATTTTTATCTAAGTGCATATCCCTTAATAAAGTTTGTTCTACTTGTTCGTATAAGTTATTAACACTTGCATCTTTAAAAAATAAATTAGAATATGCAATATTTAAAACAGTCGGTGGGTTTAATAAATTATCAGTGTTTATACCTGAATTATTAGAACCTGAACCAGTTAAATTTAAGTCATGACAAGTATTGCAAGATACTTTTGAAGAATTTAAATTTATATCAAAAAACATCCTTTTACCAATTAATGCTAAATCTTCATCATATGGAATTTCTTTAAGTGGTTTATAAATATTTGCTGCAAATAAATAAATGCAAAAAAACAATAATATAATTTTTCTCATTCACTACCTTTACAATCTTTACAAACTCCTTTTACAAGCACAGAATTTACTTCTACCTTATCAATTTTTGGAAGTGGCAAATCCTGAGTATGATGACAAATATCACAAATAAATAAAGCATTATTGCCTTTATTTATTTGATAATACCCTTTACCATCAAGTTCTACTTTATGTACTATTTTTTTTTGCAAAAATTGTTCCATAGTTCTATAAAATGTAGTTTTATTAGCTTTTGTTTTAAATTCATCAAAACACATAGGTTCTTTAGCTTTCAAAAGCTCATCTAACAATAAAATTCTAAATTCTGTAATACTAATATCATGTTCTTTTAATAATTTTAATGAATTCATTTCGGAATAATAGCATAAAAAACTTAAAAATAAACTATCTTACATTAATGCAACTAAGTTGCATTTAAGCAACTTTATACTACACTTTAAATCATTAAAAATGAAAGGCTTTATTATGAAAAAAATATTATTTTTAAGCATTGTTACGAGCTATGCTTTAGCAACTAATGTAGGAGTTAGTATATTACCACAAGAAATGATAGTAAAAAAATTACTACCAGATGCAAAAGTTACAGTACTTATGCCAGCAGGAGCTGACCCTCATACATATGAACCAAAACCAGCACAAATGATAGAACTTAGCAAAGCTAAAGTTTTTTTAGGAATAGGTGTTGAAGTTGAAGATGTTTGGCTTAAAAGACTTGCTGAAAATACAAATATAAAAATAGCTCATACAAACGAAGGTATCAAAAAAAATAAATATTCTCAAATAGAATTAGATGAACACCATCATCACAATCATAACGATGATGTTTATAATGGAAAATTTGATGATAAAGATGTAAAAAATAGAGATTTAAGCGATTGGTATGGTGATTGGAAATCAATTTATCCTTATGCACTTGATGGCTCACTAGATGATTTTTTTGAATTAAAAGCTAATGCAAGTGAAAATAAAACTAAAGATTATTATAAAAATTACTATTTAGATGGCTATAAAACCGATGTAGAAAAAATAATCATCAATAAAGATGGAATGGAATTTATAAAAAATGGAATTAGCAAAAAATCACAATACAAATATGTAGGATATAAAATTTTAACCTACGAATCAGGTAAAAAAGGTGTAAGATATTTATTTGAAGCTACACAAAATAATGGTACTCCTAAATTTGTTCAATTTAGCGACCATAATATAGCACCAACTAAAGATTTAGAACATTTTCATATATTCTTTGGAGATGAAAGCCAAGAAAAATTATTAGAAGAAATGATAAATTGGCCTACATACTATCCTAAAAATATGAATATTGATGAGATAAAAGAAGATTTAATTCATCATATAGAACATAAAAAAGATGACAAACATAATCATCACGATCATCATGAAAATCATCATGAACATAATCACGATAAAGACGATGGACACGAGGGTCATCATCACGACCACTCAGGCTTAGATGTACATATTTGGACTGACCCTATTTTATTAAAACAAATAGCACAAAATTCAGCTAATGCTCTAAAAGAAGCAATGCCTGAAAACACAAAAGAAATAGATATAAATTTAGAAAAATTTCAAAAAGAACTTGATGAGTTAAATTTAAAACTTTATGATTTAACAAAAGATTTAAAAACGAAAGGTTTTGTGAGTGCGCATCCTTCATGGGGGTATTTTGCTAATAGATATAATTTATCAGAATATACCGTAGAATTTGAAGGTAAGGAGATAAAAGCAAACAAATTAGCAAAAATAGTGGAGGCTGCGAAAGATAAAAAGATTTGTCTTGTTTTAAAAGCTCCACAATTTAGTGATAAACTAATAAATGTAATTCACAAAGAAAGTGGTTTAAAAATAGTACAAATAGACCCGCTTGCACCTAATTTTCTAGAGGAGCTTATAAAATTTGCTAAAATTCTTAAAGATAATTGTTCTAATTAATTTTTTAAATTTAAAAATATTTGCATGTGCTTTGTGTGCTTTATATACACCTACAGCACATGTAAGTTTTATGGGAAAATCAATCAAATGGGAATTTTCATCTAATTTTTCACAGACATTATTAGATGGTTTTGATAAAAATAATGATAAAAAATTAGATGGAAAAGAATTAATAGAAATAAGAGTAAATTTACTTGATTATTTAATACCTAAAAATTTTTTAACCTCATTAAAATATTATGATTTACCATTAGGTGAAACTCAAAAAATAAATTTTAATGTAAAAAATGTTAATGTTAAATTTGATAAAGTTTTATTCTTAGAATACGATTTAGATTATGATTTTACACCACAAATTGATAGAGTATTAGTGTTTAATATAAAAGATGAGGACGGATTTTTTAATTTTTTAATTAAGGAAAATACCTATAAACTAGATAATTTTATAATTGATGAAAATATAAATTTAAACGCTGCTTATTATCAAATAGTATCAAATAAAACACAAATTAAAGATAAAAAACAAATAATTAAAATAGTGCAAAAAGAAACTAATAATGAATTAATACAAAGCTTAAAAAAAATATATAAAAATATATTAGATTTTTTAGTTTTACTACAGGAAAAATTAATTTTATTACTTAAAGAAAATAATATTTTATTTTATCCACTAGCTTTAATATATGGATTTTTACACGCTTTATTACCTAGTCATGGAAAAACTCTAAGTGCTAGTTATTTTATGAATTCAAAAAGAAAAATAATTGGCTTTGCTTTAAAAGTTGGATTTTTTCATCTTATTTCAGCATTTATAATATCTAGCTTTTTATCAATATTTGACCTACTTAATCTAGGTAGAATTTCAGGATTATTGATATCTTTTTTAGCATTGATTTTACTATATATTAAAATTCATAAAATAAAAACAACTAAAATTACACAATCAAACAATATAACAAATTTAAAAAATTTTAGCATTAAAAAACAAGATAGTAAAATTTTAAAAATAATTAAAAGCCCTAATACATTAGATAATTTTTCAGCATTTATAATAGGTTTAATGCCTTGCCCTGGACTTATTTTAGTATTAGGTTTATTATCTAGCCTAGGTGCTAAAGCATTCATTTGTGCTATTTTAATTGCATTAGGAATGAGTTTGGCTATATTTTTAAGTGCATTTATAGTAACTAGATTTACATTTTCTAAAAAAATAGAAATTTTAAGTTTAGTTTTTGTATTCTTTTTAGGATTATTTATAGGATTGTCACAATGATAAAAATAGAAAATGTAAATTTCTCATACTCAAATCAATTAGTATTAGAAAACATTAATTACGAGATAGAAAAAAACGATTTTGCTGGAATTATTGGTGCTAATGGTGGTGGTAAAAGCACAATGTTAAAACTAATATTAGGTATATTAAAACCTAATAGCGGAAAAATTACTATAAATGCAAAAAAAACAAGCTATGTCCCTCAAGCACACAAAATAAACCCAACATTTCCTATTAGCGTAATTGATTTAGTTTTAACTGGAAAATTAAATAAATTTGCTTTCTTTTTTTCATCAAAGCAAGATAAACTTGAAGCAACAAAGTGTTTAGAATTAGTAGGAATGAAAGATTATGTCAATAAAAAATTTACAAATCTTAGCGGTGGTCAGCAACAACGCGTATTAATAGCTAGAGCAATCTTAAGTGGCTGTGATTTGTTATTATTAGATGAACCAACTGCTAGTATTGACGCTAAAGGACAAATTGAAATTTTTGAATTATTAAAAAAATTAAATGATAATGGAATTTGTATTCTTTGTGTATGTCATGATGTAATGTTGCTTAGCTCATATGCAAATAAAATAATAAATATACAAAAAACCTGTTACATTCATAATGATATTTGTGGAATTGATAAAAATCGCTTATTACATTTAGCAAATCATAAAGAACATTTATGTGAATTAGAACTATGGAAAAATTATGGAATATCTAAAATTTGATTTTATACAAAATGCGATATTAGCTACAATTTTAGTTAGTATTGCATGTGGGATAATTGGCTCGTTAGTTTTTACCAATCGTCTTGTAGCAATGGTAGGTGGAATTTCTCACGCTGCTTATGGTGGGCTTGGAATTTCTTTATATTTTGGAATAAATACAATGCTAAGCTCCTTAGGGTTTGTAGTGTTTTGTGCTATTTTAATAGCATATTTATCAAAAAATTATCAAAATCAAGATGCTGTAATAGGCGTAGTATGGGCATTTGGAATGAGTGTTGGAATATTACTTAGCGATTTAAGCCCAAATTCAAATACTATAATTTTTAGCTATTTATTCGGTGCCATTGTGGCTGTTGAAAATATTGATTTAATAACAATGTTTATCGCTAATATTGTATTTATACTAATGACAATTATTTTTTATAAACAATTAGTTGGTGTTAGTGTTGATAAGGAATTTTGTCAAGTTTGTGGTGTAAATGCAAATTTTATCTATTATATGCTAATCGTTGCTTCAGCTGTTTGTATAGTAATTAGCTTAAGAGTTGTTGGAATGGTCTTAATTTTAGCCTTGCTTTGTATCCCAAGTTATATTTCGTCAATGTTTTGTAGTAGTTTAGCTAGTATGATGATAAGTTCAAGTATTTTATCACTTATTTTTTGTCTAGGTGGATTAATTTTAAGTGTAGCTTATGCCCTTAGTAGCGGTGCTTGTATCATTATGTTAGCTTGTTTTGGTTTTGCTATTGCATACTTAATAAAAATATTAAAAAACAAAGCTTAAAAGCCTTGTTTTTTAACCTCATCTAATAAAATATTTATAAATTTATCAAAATCTTTACTATAGTCCTTGCCATCATTTTGTCTAATTCCCCACATACTTTCAGGATAAAATCCATCATCACTAAATCTAGCCATTATATGCCAGTGAGCTTTAGGCAAGTAATTTGCAAACGATGCATGATTAATCTTAGTTGGATTATAAAATTTAATCATTTCTTTTTCTATAAGAATAGCTAATTTAAAGATTTTTAAACTTATTTCTTCATTATCACTAAGTTCTTTATATCCATCTTTTGCATGAATTTCTAGCCACGGAATAGAACTCTCATGGCGTTTAATATAGCAAAAACTATTTTCATAAATCATTCTTCAAAATCCCAAAAAAAGCTTATCCATTCTTTAGCTTCTTTTATACAAAATTCAGGTTTTATGATAGCTTTAGGTTTATAAAATACAACAGCTAATTTAATATCTAAATGTGGGTAAAGTTTTAAAATTTTTTTCTTAATAGCGTCTAGACTTTCACCACTATCAACAATATCATCTATTAATAAAACTTTTTTAGCATTACTAAGGTCTGGAATATTTGTTATTTCAATAGTATCTAACTTTTTTTGTCCATCGTAATGAATACTGTTTAAAATATAAGCATTTCTACTTTTAAGTGCAGTTGCTAATGCGTGAGTAAGTGTAAGACCACCACGAGCAACCCCTACAAAAGCATCTGGATTAAACTCATCCTTAATACGTTTTGCAAATGGAACAAAATCCTTTTTAAATTCATCATAAGTATATTGATACATAGTTTTTCCTTTAATTAAATTTCATAAATTGTAGCAAAAATACTGCCATACAAATAATTGATATGATGATTATACCACCACTTAACTTATTAAATTCTTTTCTTAATAATCTAACTAATACATAAGAAATAAAACCAAAAGCAATACCTGTGGTAATTGAATAAGTAAACGGCATCATAAT
This sequence comes from Campylobacter sp. MG1, assembly GCF_026616895.1. Taxonomy (NCBI): domain Bacteria; kingdom Pseudomonadati; phylum Campylobacterota; class Epsilonproteobacteria; order Campylobacterales; family Campylobacteraceae; genus Campylobacter; species Campylobacter sp. MG1. Next base: position 27,077 of record NZ_JANYME010000007.1, on the reverse strand, counting down.
TACTGTAAAAAATGTTGCAACGCTATTTGCTGGATCTTTAAAATCAATATTGCTAACTTCCATAAACATTAAAATTCCAACCATTATCAAAATAGGATAAATGGTATTTGCTGGAATAGCTTTAAAAAATGGCAAGAAAAATATACAAAGGCAAAATAATAAGGCTACAAATACACTTGTAAGTCCAGTTTTACCACCCGCTTCAACCCCTGCAGTACTTTCAACGAAAGCAGTAGCTGTTGAAGTCCCTATAATAGCACCAGCACAAGTTCCAGCAGCATCAGCTATTAAAGTTCTTCCTATTTTTTTATCTCCTACTTTATCTACACTACCATCAATTCTTTTTTTATTTTTAAATATACCACCCCTAATACCTATGCCTGTGATTGTCCCTATGCTATCAAATAATTGAGTTACAAAAAGCGTCATTACTGCTGGCATTATAGATAAACTTAAAGCATCCATTATGTTAAGTTTTGCAAAAATTTCCATTAAACCACCATTACTACTAAAATTTGGCATAGCTACAAATTCTTTAGGTAAAGTCGCACCACCTATGTTAAAAGTCCAAGCAACAACACTTCCTATTAAAACCGCTAAAATAAATCCAGCTTTAACCTTCCATACCCAAAAACATAATATTAAAAATAAAACAAATAAACAAAAAAGCACATTAGGGTCAGCAAAATTTCCTATTTTAATAAGTGTTACTGAATCTCCTTGAACTATTTTTGATTGATTCATTCCCATAAATGCAATAAAACAACCTATACCAGCACTAATAGCACGGCGAAAATCTTCTGGGATACTTTGTAAAATAAAAATACGAAAATTTGTAAACGAAAGAACTAAAAATATAAAACCACTAATAAAAACAGCACCTAAAGCGGTTTGCCAAGGTATATTTTGTCCTATACACATTGAAAATGTAAAATAAACATTAAGCCCCATTCCAGTACTCATAGCAACTGGAGTATTAGCAAAAAGTCCTGTAAATGCGGTTGCTATTATAGTTACTAAGGTAGTAGCTATCATCAATGCTTCTATACTAATTCCTACATTATGAACTATAAAAGCATTTGTAGGAATAATATAAATCATAGATAAAAATATTGCTAAAGCAGCATTAAACTCGGTTTTGACATTTGTATTATTTTCTTTTAATTTAAAAAAGTCCATTTGGATAATTCCTTTAAAAAATAAATTTCTAGCATAACGCAACTAAATCCTACAAAATTTAAAATTAAACTAACTCATTTTGTTTTCCTTGTTTTGTGATTTGTATTAATTTTGTGTAAGTTTTGAATATTGTTATATAAATTTATTTTTTCAATTGAATATAAGCTAAGTTTAATCCTCTTAAAATACAACCATAAGTAGTATATTAATTCCAATCAATATTCCTTAATCTCATTGTATAAACTATCTCTTTCTATTGGAATTAAATTTGATGTTTTGATATTGTCTATGAAGTCTTGTAGCGTAATGCCATTCGCACTTTTTGCACCACCTGCACTTTGGATATTTTCTTTTTCTATTGTTCCATCAAGGTCATTTGCTCCGTATTCTTGAGCCACCATTGCAAGGTTTAATCCTAAAGTCGCCCAATAAGCTTTAATATGAGAAATATTATCCAAAACAAGCCTTGCTATTGCAATAGTTTTTAGAATTTCTATACTTCCAAGCGGTTTTAAATCCTTTAAGAATGAATTGTCTTTTTGCCATACTAACGGAATAAAAGCATTAAATCCTTTGCTGATATCTTGTTGTTTTCTTAGTCTTAGCATATGGTCAATTCTGTTCTCACGACTTTCAATGTGTCCAAAAAGCATAGTTGCATTACTTTGTTTTCCTTTTTGATGCCATAGCCCATGAATCTTAAGCCAATTATCAGAACTAACTTTGCTAGCACAAAGCTCATTTCTAACTTTTTCATCAAAAATTTCAGCACCGCCACCCGGCATAGAATCAACTCCATATTCAAGCATTTTGTCAATTACTGCAGAATAATCTCCATCAAAAAAACTCTTTGCAATAAAATTAATTTCAGCAGCTGTCATTGCTTTAATATGTAAATGTGGGTATTTATCTTTAATTTTTCTAAAAATCTCAAAATACCATTCCCAACCACCTTTTTTATTGTGAGCTGAAACAATGTGTATTTCTTTTGTCCCACGAGTAACGGTATCATCAACTATTTTTAAGATTTCTTCGTGTGTTAGATGATATGGATTTGGATTGTGCCTATGAGCTGAAAATGCACAAAAAGCACAAGTATCAACGCACATATTTGTAGGATTTATGTGACGATTACAATTAAAATAAACTTTTTTTCCGTGAAGTTTTAATCTCTTTTTATTAGCGTAAAATCCTAAGACTTGCAAATCTAAATCGTATAACTTATAACAATCTTCTTCGCTTAATCTTTTACCTTCGTCTAACGCTTCTAAAATATCCATTTACCATCCTTAAAAAAGAAAAGTGATTATATTTATCTTTGTTTAACAACTTACTATAAATTAGCGTAATTTTTATTATTAAAGGATTAAAAATGTGCGGAATTGTTGGGTATTTAGGACAATTAGAAAAAAAAGAAATTATATTAAAAGGATTAAAAGAGCTTGAATATCGTGGATATGATAGTGCTGGTATGGCTGTGTTGGAAAAAGACGAATTGAGTTTTTTTAAAAAAGCTGGAAAACTAGAGAACCTAGCAAATTTTATGAAAAATCTAAACTTTCATGATGAAGGTGTAGCTATAGGTCATACTCGCTGGGCAACTCACGGAAAACCTGATGATACAAATTCTCATCCACATTACGGCGAATATTCTTGCGTAATACATAATGGAATTATAGAAAATTATAAAGAAATAAAAGAAGAACTAAAAACCACACATTTTAATTCGCAAACAGATACAGAAGTAATTGTTCATTTATTTGAAAAATACGCAAATACTTTAAGTCCTGAAAAAGCTTTTAGTGAAGTTATTAAAAAAATTGATGGAGCTTATGCAATATTACTAATCACAAAAAAAGCTCCGAATACTATATTTTTTGCTAAGAAAAACGCACCACTAATAATAGGAAAAGGCTCAAATAATAGTGAGTTTTATATGGCATCTTGTGATGCTCCGTTGGTTGGAATTTGCAAACAAGTTGCTTATTTAAACGATGGAGATTTTGGCTTTTTAGATAAAAATGGAATTCATTTATTAAATGGCGTTGTTGAGTTTAAAGAATTAAATTGTGATAAAGAAAGTGCTTTAAAAGATGGGTTTGATACTTTTATGGAAAAAGAAATCTACGAGCAAAGTCAAATCGTTCAAAATATATTAATAGGAAGAATTATTAATGATAAAGTATGTTTTGATGAATTAAAGAATTTAAATCAAGACTTTAGTAAAATCATAATTTGTGCTTGTGGCACTAGCTATCACGCAGCATTAGCATCTAGCTATATTTTTGAAAGAAGTGCTAATATTGAATGCCGTGTAGAAATAGCAAGTGAGTTTAGATATAAAAATGGCTTTTTAGATAAAAACGCTTTATTTGTTTGTATATCTCAAAGCGGCGAGACAGCTGATACTCTTGAAGCTTTAAAAATAGCAAAAAATGCTGGGCTTAAAACTTTAGCATTATGCAATGTTGATAATTCAAGCATAGCAAGAGAAGCTGATTATTGTATTTTAATTCGTGCAGGGATTGAAAAAAGTGTAGCAAGCACTAAAGCATTTTGCGCTCAAATGCTAAATCTATGGCTACTAGCATTGTATTTAAATAAAAATCCTAATTTAGATATTAAAAAAGAATTACTTGCTATTAAGGATTTATCTAATGTATTAAAAGTAAATAAAAATACTCACGATAAATTAAAACGCCTAAGCAAGCGATACTTACACGGACACGGATTTTTCTTTATAGGTAGAGATTTATTTTATCCACTTGCACTTGAAGCAGCATTAAAATTAAAAGAAATAAGCTATATGCACGCAGAAGGCTATGCAGCAGGAGAGATGAAACATGGTCCTATCGCACTTGCTGATAGCGAATTATTTACAATTGCATTTATGCCAAAAAATATTTTATATGATAAAACTCGCTCAAATGTCTTAGAATTAAGTGCAAGAGATGCAAATATTTTAGCAATTTCTCCTATTGAGTTTAGCGAAGCTGATGATTTTATAAAAACAAGCGAACAAGAACATTATCTAAGCGAGTTTTTTGAAATGATGGTAATTATGCAATTATTTGCACTAGAAATTACAAATCGTGTTGGTGCAAATGTAGATATGCCAAGAAATCTAGCAAAAAGCGTAACGGTTGAATAGTTATTAATAATTTGCAACCATAAATTTTAAATACATTAAAATTAAACATAATTTAATAATATATTTTAATTAATGTTACAAATTTACACATACAATTTATTTTTCTTATAATATGCTATGCAAATTATCATTTTTAAAGTAAATTTAAAACATATATTGAATAGGTGGAGAAAAAATATGAAAAAGATGTTTTTGTTAAGTTCATTAATAGCATTTAATATGCTTTACGCAAACCCTAACTATGGTGGAACATTGGTATTTGCTAGAACTTCAGATGCTAGTTTGCTAGACCCTGCACATGTTACTGATGCTGAAAGTATATATGCAACAAGACAAATTTATGATACTTTAGTAAGGTTTAAAAAAGGTTCAACAGAAATAGAACCTGCACTTGCAAAAAGTTATGAAATAAGTGAAGATGGGCTTACATATATTTTTCATTTAAGAGAAGGCGTATATTTTGCTCCGACAAAATATTTTAATGAAAAAGTTGAAATGACAGCTGATGATGTTGTATTCTCGCTAAAAAGACAATTTGATGAAAATAATCCTTATCATAGCATTACTGGTTCTTATGATTATTGGGTTTCTATGGGTATGAATGATGTAGTAAAAGATGTAGAAAAAATTGATAATTATACTGTAAAAATAACTCTTAAAAAAAATGAAGCTCCATTTTTAGCGAATATGGCAATGGACTTTATGAGTATTGTTTCCAAAAAATATGCTGATAAGCTTTTATCTGAAAATAAAGCTACTGACTTAAATCGATATCCTGTTGGAACTGGTCCTTTTGTATTTGTTAGTTGGAAAAAAGATGACGCCATAGTACTACAGGCTAATAAAAATTATTGGGATGATAAAAAACCTTATTTAGATAGATTGATAATAAAAGTAGTTCCTAATGCAAGTGTTCGTGCAGCCGAACTTAAAGCTGGGCAAATTCATATTATGGATAAACCAAATTTTACTGAACTTGAAAATTTAGCAAAAATAGAAAATATTAAAATTGAAAAAAAGCCTGGTGTAAATGTATATTATATGTCAATGAATATGACAAAAGAATGGTTTAAAAATCCACTTGTAAGACAGGCTATAAACCATGCTATCAATAAAGAAGCAATAATAAAAACAGTATATGAAGATTATGCAAGAGTAGCTTATTCCCCAGTTCCAATATCAATGTGGGGTTTTAATGAAAATATAAAAAAATATGAGTATAACCCAAAAAAAGCAAAAGAATTGCTAATAAAAGCAGGATACCCTGATGGTTTTAGTATAAATTTATTATCTAGACCATCGCAAGATAGCAAAAAAGCTGCTGAAGCAATACAAGCTGATTTAGCAAAAGTTGGAATTAATGTAAAAATACAAAACTATGATTTTACAACTTATTTAAAAATAATTAAAAATTTAGAACACGATATGTCTATGAATGGTTGGCAAGGAGATAATGGAGACCCTGATAATTTCTTATATATAATGTTAAGTAAAAATGCAATTATAAAACCTGCTGGTAATTTTTCTGCTTGGTCAAACGATGAATTTGATGCATTAATTACAAAAGCAAAAGAAATTTCAAATCAAAAAGAACGTGAAGAATTGTATAAAAAAGCACAAGAAATATTTGGAGAAGAATCGCCTTGGGTTACTTTAGCAAATATTTACGATATTTATCCTATGCAAAAAAATATTGAAGGTTTTGAAGTAAATAATATCGGAGGTTTAAGATTTGATACAGTTTGGATTAAAAAATAATTTAAAAGGAGAAAAAATGAAAAAAATGTTTTTGTTAAGCTCATTAGTTGCTTTTAATATGCTTTATGCTAATCCAGTTGATGGTGGTGTTTTAGTTTTTGGTAGAAGTGGAGATTCAAGCACACTTGACCCATCAAAAGCTACAGATGGTGAAAGTTTTTATGGAACTACACAGGTTTATGATACTTTAGTTCAATTTAAATTGGGTAGTACAGAAATAGAACCTGCACTTGCAAAAAGTTATGAGATAAGTGAAGATGGGCTTACATATATTTTTCATTTAAGAGAAGGAGTATATTTTGCTCCGACAAAATATTTTAATGAAAAAGTTGAAATGACAGCTGATGATGTTGTATTCTCGCTAAAAAGACAATTTGATGAAAAACATCCATATAATAAAATAAATGGTCCACACGATTATTGGAGTGCTATGGATATGGATAATATCGTAAAAGATGTAGAAAAAATAGATAAATATACAGTAAAAGTAACACTAAAGAAAAGAGAAGCTCCGTTTTTAGCAAATATGGCAATGGATTTTGCTAGTATTTTATGTGAAAAATATGCAAATGAACTTTTAGCTAAAAATAAAGCTCAAGATATCACAAGACTTCCAGTAGGCACAGGACCATTTGTGTTAGTTGATTGGAAGAAAGATGACAAAATGATATTCAATGCAAACAAAGAATATTGGGGAGGAAAACCTCATCTTGATAGACTAATTATTCGTGTAATTCCAAATCCTAGCGTTAGAGCAGCAGAGCTTAAAGCAGGACAAATTCAAGTAATGGATTTTCCAAATCCAGCAGAATTAAAAGATCTAGAAAAAAACCCAAATATAAAAGTAATGAAAAAAGAAGGTATGAATGTAGGATATATGGCTATGAATCAAAAAAGAGCTGAATTTAAAAATCCTTTAGTTCGTCAAGCAATTAATCACGCTATTAATAAAAAAGCAATAGTTGATGCAATTTATGAAGGTTTAGGAAGTGTGGCTGATTCTCCTATCCCACCTAGTATGTGGAGTTATACAAATGATATTGCAAAATATGATTATGACCCTAAAAAAGCTAAAGAATTATTAGTACAAGCAGGATATCCTAATGGATTTAAAACAAATATGTGGGTTCTACCAGTTTCAAGACCTTATATGCCTGATGGAAAAAGAGTTGCGGAAGTTGTTCAGGCTGATTTAGCAAAAATTGGAATTGAAGCAAAGATTGCTACATATGATTACACAACCTACTTAGAAAAATCTAAAAATTTAGAACACGATATTATGTTTAGTGGTTGGACAGGAGATAATGGGGACCCTGATAATTTCTTATACGCATTATTAAGCAAAGCAGCAGCAAAACTACCAGCAAATAACTATTCAGCGTGGGAAAATGATGAGTTTAACAACCTTGTAACTAAAGCAAAAGAAACTCCAAATCAAGAAGAACGTGTAAAACTATATGAAGAAGCTCAAAAAATATTTGCTAAAGATGCTCCTTGGGTAACAATTGCAAATGCTGTGAATGTTGTTCCTATGCTTAAAAAAATTCAAGGTTTTGAAATTGACCCTGTTGGTAAAAGAAGATTTCATACCGTTTGGATAGAAAAATAAAAACTAGGCTTTTAGCCTAGTTTAAGGATTATAATGATTAGCTATTTAATAAAAAGAATTTTATGGGTAATTCCAACTTTATTTGGTGTTTCTTTATTGGTTTTTTCTATGTTGCATTTAACACCAGGAGAACCTGCTTTAGCGATTTTAGGCGAACATGCTACAGCTGAAAGCATAGAAAAATTTAATAAAGAAATGGGGCTAGATAAACCACTAAATGAACAATATATAAATTTTATTTCTAAGGCAATTAAAGGTGATTTTGGGGTTTCGTTAAAATCAAAGCAACCTGTCTTAGTTGAATTTAAAGAAAGATTTTTTGCAACTGCTGAACTTGCAATTGTAGCTATGTTTTTCGCTATTATTTTTGGCGTTATTATGGGTGTAATATCAGCTGTTTATAGATATTCTAAATTTGATTATTTATCTACTTTTATATCACTTACAGGTGTTTCTATGCCAGTATTTTGGCTAGGACTTATGCTTATATATTTATTTAGCATTTATTTAGAACTTTTACCTGTTTCAGGGCGACTTGGATATGAATTTTGGGTTGATGAAATTACTGGATTTTATCTAATTGATACTCTTTTAAACAAAGATTATCCAGCCTTTTTTGATGCATTTAAACATATTTTGATGCCAGCTTTTGCACTAGGAACAATTCCTATGGCAATAATTGCTAGAATGAGTCGTGCAAGCATGAGTGGGGTATTAAAAGAAGATTATATAAAAACAGCAAAAGCAAAAGGACTTAGTGGAATTAGAGTTATTTTAATTCACGCATTAAAAAATGCACTAATACCTGTAATTACAATAATAGGACTTATGATGGGCACACTTTTAGGAGGGGCTATATTAACAGAATCAACATTTTCTTGGCCAGGTATAGGAAAATGGCTCGTAAATGCAGTAAATCAAAGGGATTTTCCGATTATCCAAGGAACAACTTTAATTATTGCAATTATTTATGTAAGTATAAATTTAATTACTGATATTTTATATGCAGTTGTAAATCCTAAAATAAGGCTAAAATGATGGATAGAATAATTTTACAATTTAAAAAGAATTATTTTGCTTGTTTTGGACTTTTTATAACAATGGTTCTTATATTTTGTGCTATTTTTGCACCATTTATAGCTCCTTTTGATGAAGCTAGTCAAAACTTAGCAAATAGATTAATCCCTCCATTTTATAACGAAGGTGGTTCACTTACACATATTTTAGGGACTGATGAATTTGGAAGAGATGTTTTAAGTAGATTAATATATGGTGCTAGTGTATCTATCAAAATAGGTTTTATTAGCGTTGGAATATCATTAATATTTGGACTTATTTTAGGAATGTTAGCTGGATTTTATGGTGGTTTTATTGATAATTTAATTATGAGATTAATTGATATTATGCTAACAATCCCTTCTATTTTATTAGCAATCGTAGTTGTAGCAATATTAGGACCAAGCCTTAATAACGCAATGATAGCTATAGGAATTGTAGGAATTCCAACTTATGCAAGAATAATTAGAGCTTTAGTAATGGCTGAAAAAAATAAAGAATATGTAATTGCCTCTAAACTAAATGGCTCAAGTGATATTAGATTAATGTTAAATGTAATATTAGGAAATTGTCTAAGCCCTATTATAGTTCAAGCTACAATGGGTTTTGCTAGTGCTATACTTGAAGCTGCTGGACTTAGTTTTCTTGGGTTAGGAGCACAACCACCAATGGCTGAATGGGGAAGTATGTTAACAAATTCACTTGAATATATAAGTACGGCATATTGGCTTATTTTATATCCAGGTCTAGCAATATTTCTTACCGTTTTAGGCATAAACTTAGTAGGTGACGCATTAAGCGACGCATTAAATCCAAAGGTATAAAAAATGTTAAAGGTAGAAAATTTAAGCATATCTTTTAAGAGTGATTATGGATTAATTCATGCAATTAAAGATTTTTCTTTTGAACTTAAAGAAAATAAAACACTTTGCATAGTTGGAGAAAGTGGTAGTGGAAAAAGTGTAACAAGTCTAGCAATTATGGGATTATTAGCAAAAACCGCTGTCATTAATAGTGGTAAAATTATATATAATAATGAAGACCTTTTAAAGTTACAAGAAAAAAAATTAAGAAATATTCGTGGTAAAGAAATTGCTATGATTTTTCAAGAACCTATGACAAGTTTAAATCCAGTTTTAACTATAGGTTATCAATTAGAAGAGGTCTTAAAAGAGCATGAACCAAATTTAAATAAAAAAGATAGAATTGAAAAAATTATAAATATACTAAATAAAGTTGGTATAAAAGAGCCTGAAAAAAGACTAAAAGATTATCCTTTTAAATTAAGTGGTGGTCAAAGACAAAGAGTTATGATAGCAATGGCTGTAATTTGTAAGCCAAAATTATTAATAGCTGATGAGCCTACAACAGCACTTGATGTTAGCATTCAAGCACAGGTTTTAGAACTTATGAAAGAATTACAAAACGAATATAAAATGTCAATATTATTTATAACACATGATTTAGGAGTAGTAAATACAATAGCAGATGATATTTTAGTAGTATATAAAGGTGTAGCACTTGAAAGTGGTAGCTGCCAAGTTGTATTAAATAATCCTAAGCATCCATACACACAAGCACTATTAGGTGCAAATCCAATAAATAAAATTCCTAAAAGTAGGCTTAGTTTTGTTGATGAAAATATAGATTATCTAAAATTTAAAAAAGAGTTAAGATGAAATTATTTAGTATAAAAAACTTAAAAATCCATCATAAAATTAAGACTGGGTTTTTAAAATATGATTTAATAAAATCAGTTGATGGTATAGATTTTGACGTTTTTAAAGGCGAAACCTTAGCAATAGTCGGTGAAAGTGGTTGTGGTAAAAGTTCAACAGCTAAACTTTTAGTAGGAATTGATAAACCAACAAATGGAGAAATTTTATTTAAAAATCAAAATATAACAAAATTTAACAAAAATGATTGGAAAAATTACAGAAAAAGCGTTCAAATGATTTTTCAAGATCCATATTCAAGTTTAAACCCTCGTTGGAATATAAGAAAAATTATAGAAGAGCCTTTGCTTTTAAATACAAATTTAAATCTTAACGAAAGAAATGATTTGATAGATTATACAATGCTTAAAGTTGGACTAAAACCTGAATATTCAAAAAGATTTGCACATGAATTTAGCGGAGGACAACGCCAAAGAATAGGTATTGCAAGAGCTTTGATTATGAAACCTGAAGTTATAATTTGTGATGAACCTGTAAGCGCTCTTGATGTTAGCATTCAAGCACAAGTTTTAAATCTTTTATTAGATTTACAAGATGAATTTAAACTTACATATATTTTTATTAGCCATGATTTAAGTGTCGTTCGCCACATAAGTGATAGAATGTTGGTTATGAACGCAGGTAAAATTGTAGAAAGTGGTAATGTAGAAGAAATTTTTAAAAACCCTAAAGATAATTTCAGTAAAAAACTTATTAATTCTATCCCAAAAATTAACTAAAATCTTTTATTAAAATAACCTATAATAGGTTATTTTAATACTAACAAAACTATAAATATATAATTAATTTTATATTAAAATTTTTTAGTTGTTTTTGCTGCTTTAAACTTACATATTTTTTTAATTTTAAATAAATTACAATTTTAGCCAAGTAAATTATCCTTGGCTAATAACTTCATTCAATTTTAATAAATTTTGTAAATTAAATAATTTTAATATCACGAGAATATTTTATTATCTCCTTTGCAAGTTCAAGCGTAGGGTCTATAAAATTAAATTTATTTTCTAAATAAGGTAAAAATAATGGAATTTCAGTACAAGCTGCTATATAAATATCAGCTTTTATTCTATTTAAAATTGATTCAAATTTAGGCAAATATTCTGTAATTTTACCCGCTTTTGCACCATCATAAATACAAGACATTATATCATTTTGCATAATATCATCAATATATACACTTTCAAATCCAAATTTGATTAATTCTTTATCATAAATACCAGTTTTTTTAGTAGCTGTTGTAGCAATTACTGCTACTTTTTTTACATTTTTAAATTTATGATTAACTACATTTATGGTATTTTTAGCAATATGAAGTATTTGTATATCAACTTGCTTTATTATCTCATCGGCAAAAAAATGTGCTGTATTACAAGCTAAAACAATAAGCTCACAACCTGAATTTTTCAACCTTTTTGCACTTTTTATCAATTCTGGTAATGGATTTTCTCCATTACCTAAAATAAACTCTGTTCTATCTGGTATTTGTGTATTATTATCAATTATTAATGGGATATTTTCACCATCCTTACTAGCCTTTGTTTCATTAATGATTTTATAAAATAAATCAGCAGTAGCTAAAGCACCCATTCCACCAATAATTCCTATGGTTTTCATTTTTGCCATTTGCTCATATCCAATTCATTTTCACTTTTTGCTACATATACTGAAGCTATCATATCGCCTACAACATTCATAGATGTTCTACCCATATCAAGTATTGCATCCATAGCAAAAATCATTCCATAAGCAATAGCAACAATGCCTTCAACCTTTAAACCAATTGATTCTAACACCAACAATAACATAATAGCACCGGCACCAGGAATTCCAGCAGTTCCTATAGCCGCTAATAAGCTTGTAACAACAATAGTTATATAATTATTAAAAGTTAAATCTACTCCACAAGCATTTGCCATAAACAATGAGCACACACCTAAATAAACAGTTGTTCCGTTCATATTAACAGTAGCACCTACTGGCAAAACAAAACCATAAATACTTTTAGGAACTCCCATATCATTTTCAGCTGTTTGCATAGATATAGGAAGAGTTCCATTTGAACTTCTAGTAACAAAAGCTGTAATCATAGGTGGACGAACTTTTTTTAAAAAATCTAATGGGCTAATTTTTATAAATAAGCAAATTACACAATATACCAAAAATATTTGTAAAGCTAAACCTACATAAAGCGAAATGGTAACATTTGCTAACGAGCCAAAAGCTTCGGCACCATTTTTATTAAATACTACAAACATAAGAGCAAAAACTCCTATAGGTGCATATTGCATTACCCACTTAACAATTTTAAACATAATTTCAGCGCAACCATCTATAAAATCATAAACAATACTTGCTGAATTTTTAATTCTTAAATCATCACTATCCTTACAATATGCAAGTCCGATACCAAAGAATAAACAAAAACAAATAATAGGTAAAATTTCACCTTGTGCAATAGATGAAAAAGGATTTGTAGGAATTATATTTAATAAAATTTGACTTATTGATGGAGCGTTTGAAGATTTTGCAACAGCTTGTATATCATTAGATAGTTCTAAGCCCCCCCCCAGTATTAAAAACTAAACCACAACCAAGTCCTATGATAATAGCACAAAGTGATGTAAAAAAATAAAATAAAATTGATTTTAAACCGACTTTCCCAAGTCTTGCAGGTGATATACTAGATGTTCCAATAATTAAAGAAAAAGTAATGATAGGAACCATAATCATCTTTAATAATCTAATAAACAAATCACCGAATAAAGATATAAAATTAATTAGAGTATCGTTTTTATCAATAAACATACCCAAACACGAACCTAAAACAAGTGCAAACAATATTCTATACAATAAATTTGTATGAAAATAAAAAGAAAATATACCTTTTTTAGCACACATAAAAACTCCTAAAAATAAATTAAGTATTTTGTTAAATACCAATTTTATTATAATAAATATTATGATACTTTTATATTTTTTTATATTTTTTATTAGTAATGTGTGTAAATTTAGCCACTTATTAAAGTGGCTTAGAAATATTTTATTGTTCTACTTCGTTATTAATATCTTTATTCTCGATTTTTTCAGCTTTTTTCTTAGCTTTTTGTTCTTTTTGAATTAATTTTTTCTCTTCTTTATCTTGTTTAGCTTTTATCTTATCTTGTTCGTTCTTATAATCATCATTTAATTTAGCTTTTTTAGCTTCAAGTTTATCTTCTTTGATTTTTAATTTTTTGCTTTCATAATCATATTTAGTATCGGCTTTGATTTGTTTTAATTTAATACTATCTATTTTACCATCAACACAATTTTTGCTAATCTCATTTTTTTGATTTTCTAAATATTCTAACCTTAATGGATTTGGTTTTTTCTGAGATTTAACTTTTTCAATTTGTGTGTCAAGTTTATCTAAAACTTTATCACAATTAGTTGCTGCAAATAACGATGAAACCAATGTTAAACTTAATAATACTTTTTTCATAATCATCCTTTTGTTAAAATTTGTTTATATTCTAATGATATTTTATAAATAACTTTAAATATATATTAAAAAATATTTAAAAACATTTTTATACCATCTTCATCACAATAATAATTTTGTAGCTTTTTGTAAAATTTAAACCCTAACTTTTCGTATAATTTAATAGCTGAAAAATTACTCACCCTAACTTCTAAATATAATTTATTTTTTAAATTTAATTTAGAATATTCTATAGCATAATCACATAATGTTTTGCCTATACCCATATTTTTATAATTATTTTTAACAGCTATTGAATATATTCTAATAGATTTTTTATATCTTAATATCAATATATAACCAGCTACTACATTATCACATAAAAAAACAAAGATATTTTGCTTTTTTATGTGGTATAAAAAATTATCCTTACTTAATTTAAAACAATCATTTTGAAAGCATTCATATTCTATTTCAAGTAATGAATTAATATGTGATTTATCAGCTAAAATTATCATAATTTTTGATAAATTGTATATTTTGGAATAATCTTTTCAGGACGATAAGACATTTTTACCTTTTTTAAATTTTCAAAACCCATATCATCGCCAACATTTATATATTTACAATTATATTTATCTTTCAAAAATTTAGAAAATTCTCTAAAAATAAATTGAGCACAACCAAGAGTTTCAAAATCTGTTTTTTCAATTAACACACTAGCGGTATCACTACAAATTTTTTCACCTATTGTAAAACCTTTTAATTCGTCATCAATATAAATTACTAAACCAACCAATTCTAATTTTTCATAATCTTGCAAACATCTTTTTATAGCTAATCTTTCTTGATAAATTCCATCTAAAAATGCATCTACTTCTGCTTTAGGAACATATTTTATTCTATCACTGACCCATTTGTCAAAAAGAATTTTAATATCATTTGAATGTTCATTATGGTCTAATTCTTTTATGACATAATTTGGATAAACTCTTTTAAATTTATTAATTTCTGTCCTTTTAGTATGATATGAATTACCTTTTAACTCTATTAAATCATCACTTATATAAATATAATCAGCTAATTTTTTTTCTATAATATAATTATCCAAAGAACTAAAAATTACTTCGCCTTCTTGAGTATATGTTATAAAACCCTCCAAAAAAGAATCGCACACATACTCTATTTTAGAATAATAATTTGATGAATTATTAGCGTTCATTATATTAAAACATTCTGGTATGGTATCATAGCAATCTTTTGGCTTTCCTAAAGGTGGTAAAAGCATAGATAACTCACCGCCATTCATAACAAACAAGCAAAAAGTATTGTTAATAATAGTATAAAATCCACTAGCTTTAGAAAGCCAAATATAATTAGCACAAAAAGAATAATCACTCACATTTATATCAAATTCATTTAAATATTTTTGCATAATATCTTTAGTATTTAAATCAAATGCCTTTAAAGTATAATCTTGAATTTTAATTTCCGCCACAACTTTCCTTTTATTAAAAATGCACGAATTATAGCTTTTAAATTTAAGTTTTCAAGTCAAAATTTCATAAAATTTAATAATGCTCTTTTTGAGTATTTTTACAGCTACCATTTATCGTAAAATATCAAATTTTTCAATTTTTATTATTTTTACAAAACAAAAAAAATTAATCTAAAATAATTTTAATTAAATTTAAAATATTGTGTTTTCATTATACTTCTTCTTTTTTATCTTTATATCTAATAAATTCATACCCGCAATTTTTACATTCACAATATTCTTTAATCTTACGTATCCTAAATACCTTTCTTACATATCTTTCTTTTCCGTTTTCTTTGATTTTTACATCTTTTGACCTATGCATTTCTTTTATAATTTCGCTATCAATACATTTTACTACAAAAATTTCTTACACTCTTTACACCTACTATCCATAAGATACCCAAATCCATAATAAAATGCTAAAGGTATGCAAAAAACTACAAACATTAAATTTTCAATAAATTTATCCCAATAACCAAAAATATATATTAATCCCAAAATTACCACTAAAATTAAAATAGTCCATAATAAAATTTTCATAATTTCTCCTAAAATTAGATTTTACCCCCCCCCCATTCTTAAAAATATATTAATTTTTATATAATTGATATAAAATTATTAAAGGAGTTTTGATGGCTACAAGTAAGGATTATTTGGAGTATGTTTTAGACTTGTTTGATGGATTGAATATAAGATATAAATATATGTTTAGTGAATATATGCTGTATTATAAAGATAAGGTTATAGGTGGTATTTTTGATAATCAATTACTATTAAAACCTACAAAATCAGTGTTGAAATACTTAAATGAACCTACTTTTTTATTGCCTTTTAAGGGTGCAAAAAATGAGATGGTTTTGTTTGATAAAGAAGATAAAGAGCTTTTGAGTATGATTGTAATAGCAATGGTTGATGAATTGCCAAATCCTAAAAAGAAGCTTAAAAATAGTAAAAATTGTATTAGTAATTAAAATATTTATAAAAATTCTTAATTTTAAATTCTCATAGCTATTTTGATTGAAATCTTGTGAAAAGTATTTAATATATTTATAATATATCAAGATAACTTGATATTTAGAATACTATAATAAATTTTCAAAATTATTTTATTTTGAAAAAGGATTTTTATGGAATTTACAAGTGAGAAATTATTAGAAACTTTTTATGAGTTTTTGTTTTTAACTGCTGAAATAAGCTTTTTATTTATTTTTATCAATATGATTATGTTTTATATTAATTCAAGATATAGCTTTAATAAATATTTAAAAAATAATGTTTTTTCATATTTTATAGCAATATTTTTAGGCTCAATTACTACTTTTTGTTCTTGTTCAACTATACCTGTTTTTAATTCTTTAATTAAAAACAATATTAATCACGGAGTAGCTAGTGCTTTTTTACTAACTTCGCCATTAATTAATCCTATGCTAATTACTATGCTACTTAGTGCATTTGGTTTTAGCATAACTTTTTATTACATTATTTATATAGTTATATTTGTATTTATTATAAGCTATTTAATAGGTTTAATACCTGCAAGATTGCTATTAAAAGATATTGTAACTAAAGAATTTCAATTTAATCAAAATACCAAGCTTAATTTGTATGAATGTTTATACAAGTCTTTAAAATCATATAAGGATATTTTTTATTATGTATTATTTGGTATGTTAATAGGTGCTTTTTTGCATAATTTTATGCCTGTTGAATTTATTAAAGATTATTTATCTAGTTTTGGAATTTATGGTATATTTTTGGCTAGTTTTGTTGGTTTGTTGCTTTATATACAAACTTGCTTGATTATTCCATTGGGAGTAACTTTAATAAATGTTGGGTTTCCTATCGGTATATTTTTTAGTTTTTTAATAGCTGGTGGGGGTTGTTCTTTGCCTGAATTAATTTTACTTAAGTCAATGTTTAAAATTCGTATGATGATAATATTTATACTTAGTATTTTATCAATGGCAAATATTTTTGGAATTTTACTTTATTTATTTTACTAAGGAGTTTTTATGAAAGTAGCTTTCATTTGCGTGCATAATTCTTGTAGAAGTCAAATCGCCGAAGCTCTAGCAAAATCAAAAAGATTAAATAATATTGAGTTTTATTCTGCAGGAACATCTTTAAAGCCTATTAATCCTAAGGCTATTAGGTATTTAAAAAGCGAATTTAATATAGATATAAGCAAAGAAAAATCAAAGCTAATTGATAGCCTTGCTGATATTGATTATGTGATAACTATGGGGTGTAATGTAGAATGTCCTAGCTTAAAGCATAATATTGCAAGATATGATTTTGGTATAGCTGATCCGAGTGATTATAGTAAAAAAGATTTTATTAAAACAATTTATGAAATTGATAAAAAAATTGATGAGTTTTTAAAAAATATAGGAGTTTTAGATGAAAAATGATATTAGTTTTTTTGAAAAAAATTTAAGTTTTTGGGTGATTATATGTATGATAATTGGCACTTTATTAGGCTATTTTTTACCTAATTTCGCAAGTTTTTTAAAATCATTTGAATATGCAAATATATCTTTTGTAATGTTAGTTTTACTATGGATTATGATAATTCCTATGTTTTTAAAGATTGATTTTGCAAGTTTAAAACATAGCTTTAAAAATCCAAAAGGTTTATATTTAACTTGGTTTATAAATTGGATATTTAAACCAATTTCAATGTATTTAATAGCAATTTTATTTTTTAAATATATTTATCAATTTGAAAATTATTATGAACTTTTAGCTGGAGCTGTGTTGCTTGGGGTTGCACCTTGCACTGCTATGGTATTTGTATGGGCTAGACTAACTCGTGCTAATGCTAATTATACTTTAATACAAGTTGCTAGTAATGATTTGATAATTTTGTTTGCTTTTGTGCCTATAGCTTCATTTTTATTAAGTCGTAATGATATTAGTATTTCTTTTACAACGCTTATTTTATCTACTATTTTATATGTATTTTTACCATTATTTATAAGTATTTTTATAAGAAATAAAATAATCAACAAAAAAGGCTTAAATTATTATGAGAATTTGTTTTTGCCTAAATTTGATAAATTTACGATTTTAGGACTTTTATTAACTTTAATAATTATTTTCGTATTTCAAGGGCAAAATATCATAAATAATCCTATTTTAATTATTCTAATTTCGGTAGTTTTACTTATTCAAACTTTTTTAGTATTTTTACTAGGATTTTATTTAGCACTAAAATTAAAATTACCTTTTGATATTGCTTCAGCTAGTATATTAATAGGTGCTTCAAATTTCTTTGAACTTGCTGTTGGAGTTAGTATTGCTTTGTTTGGACTTGGTTCTTTTGCTACTTTAGTTTGTGTTGTAGGGGTTTTAATTGAAGTGCCTTTAATGTTAGTTTTGGTAAAAATTGTTAATATTAATAAAAATAAATTTAAGGATTAAAATGAAGAAGTTATTAAATTATACAGCAGCTATAAATGATGAAACTAGGCTTAAAATATTAGCTTTTTTAGATATTCACAAAAAATGTTGCGTATGTGAGATATGTGAGAGTTTTGAAATGCTTCAGTCTAGGATTTCAAGGCATTTAAAGATATTAAAAGATGCTGATTTATTGATAGCTAGTAGAAGTGGGGCGTTTATTTATTATGAGATAAATTATGAAAATACTAAAGAGATTTTAGAGCTTTTAAAAAAGGCTAATTTTACTTTACCTGATTTAAAAACCCCAAAAGAATGTAATTCCTAGAAAATCTAGGAATTAAAATAAAAATCCAACAAAGCCATTAACAACAAGAGCATTTACAATATCTACTAAAAATCCACCCATAATAGGAACGATAATAAATGCTATTTTGCAAGGTCCGAAGTGATTTGTTACTGCTTGAAGATTTGCAATCGCAGTTGGAGTTGCACCCATACCAAAGCCACAATGTCCTGCTACAAGGCAAGCTGCTGCGTAGTTTTTGCCACAAATAACAAAGGTTACATATCTTACATAAATAATAATTGCTATCGTTTGAATTACCAATAAAATAGTAATAGGAACAGCTAATTTTATAAGTTCAACGATATTTAAAGTCATAATTGACATAGCAAGGAATAATGATAAAGCCACATTTCCTATCACACCTACTTCTCTATCAAATACTTTATGAATATTTAGTGAGCTAAAGCCATTTCTAATAATAATACCTGAAAATAAGCACCATACAAATGTTGGCATGCTATCTAAAAATTTTAAAAAGCCATTTTCTTTATTTGTAGCTACATTTGCTGCTTGACACGCATAATCAATCGCATTACCAATCACTAAAGCAAGAGCAATTAAACTTAAGCTTGTAATAAAACTATAGCTTGTAATTAATCTTACTTTTTGCGGACTTGTAAATGCTTCATCACTTGATTGTTCACTACTTTCTATTTCATCGCTTTTTAGATTAAATTTCTTTACTAAGTAATTAGCCATAGGACCACCAATTAAACCACCTGCAATAAGTCCATAAGTAGCACACGCCATTGCTATATCGGTTGCTTGTGCGAAATTATAAGGTGATTCTTGAAATGTAGCTCCCCAAGCAGCACCAGTTCCGTGTCCACCACTAAGTGTGATTGAGCCACCAAGTAAGCCTATTAATGGATTTTCACCCATAGCACTCATTACTCCAACACCAATTGCGTTTTGAACTACTAATAGAGCAAAAACAGCAATCGCAAAAGTTATTAGCAATTTTCCACCTTTTTTAATACTATTAAAATCAGCACTAAGCCCAACCGTTGCATAAAATGCTAATAAAAGTGGGGTTTTTATATCTTCTGCGAATTTTACAGTAAAATTTGCATAATAACTAGATAAGAATAAAATAAATGCTACTATGATACCACCAGTTACAGGCTCTGGGATATCATAATTTCTTAGAAAGCTAGAGCAATTTGTTACAACTCTTCCTAAAATAAGAACCAACATAATACAAATAAATGTGCTATAAAAATTAAGCTCAAGCACACTAGAACCATTGCTGTTATTAAGTAGTGCAGCAATACCAAAATTTACCTTTTCCATACTTCTCCTTAATTAAGAAAATCTTTTAATTTTGTCTTAAAATAATAAATTTAATATAAAATACAATAATAAATTATAAAAAAATATCTCAACTGTGTAAATTCGTAAAGCTTTAAGATTATTTTTTATTTTTAGTGTTATTTTTAATATTTTGTTAAGAATTAGAAGAGCTATCGCAATGCGATAGCTTAAAAAATTAATTATTTGCTTTCTGCTTTTTCTTCTGCTGCTGGAGCTACTTCTTCTGCTGCTGGTTGTGCATTTGCATCAGTATTTTCTACTGCTTGAGTTTGTTCTACAACTGGAGCTTGAGCTGCTTCAGCATTTTCTTCTGCGATAGCATTTACTGAAAATAATGCACCTAAAATAACTGTTGAAAATAATAACTTTTTCATTTTTTTCTCCTTTTAAATTAAAAATGTGGCGTAATTCTAGTATGAAAACATTAAAATAAACTTAAAAAAAATATTTTTTAAAAGAAAATTAATAAGATTATAATTAAAAACAAATAAATAATTTAATTCACTATAATTTTTATATTAAATTAGGAATTTAGGAATATGACTTGCAAAGAGATTACGATAAAGAGCCGCTAATTATCAAGGATATTAATGCATTTTTTGATTTTTTACCTGCTTTTGTTTGTATGATAATAAGTTATATTGCGTATTTTCTAACAGATAATCCTAGCTCTTCACTTTATAGAAATGTTTTTATAATTATGCCATTTTTAGCACTACCTTACATAAGACCTTTTATAAAGTGTAAAAGAGAAATCATAATTACTAAAAATACCATTAATTATCTAAATAATGGCGAAGTTTTAGAAAGTATTGATTTAAATAAGCCTTTTAAGATATACAAAAGCTTTTCGGTAGTTCATCATAAATCACAAAAACCCCATGAAGTAATTCAAATTTTATGGATTTTTTTGCTACCTGCTACTATCTTACAATACTTTATAAATTTTATTCTTAAATTATTTTATTACATATTTACGCTTAAACTAAAATACTATAAGGTAATGGATTCGGTAATTTTATTGCAAGATGAAAAGATTATAAATATATTAAGCATTGAAAAATATCACGAGCTTGAAAAGTATTTTAAAGATAATCATAATATCAATATAAAAGAGCTTAAAATTTATTTTGATAAATATGGTTATATTTATGAAAAGCTTTAAAAACGAAAATACTTAATTTAAATTCTATAACTTTGATATTTTTATTTAAGTAAATGCTATGATATGAAAAATAATTAGGTGTTGAAAATGGAATTTATTTTATTGCATATTATTGTGCTTATTACATTTTTTATTGTTTTAATTAAACCAAAAGGTTTTAAAAGAAAACTAATGTGGTTTGCTATTTGGTTTTTTGCATTTTTTGGTGATATATTTATAACAAATGTTGTTTTTTATTACAATGCTAATAAATATGCTACAAATACATACCTTGAGACTTTTAAAGGAAATTCGCTATATATTGGTGAATATAAGGTTAATCTTATGGATAAAGAGAGATATAAAATAAGCGAATATTATATAGGAGGATGGATTGGCTCTATATTACCAGATTTTTATATGCTATCACTTTTGGATAATAAAATAAAATATATTGAATATAAGGAAATAAGCGACCATCCTATAAATAATGGAAAATATTTTAGATTTTATTCAAGCAATGAAGATGATAAAAATTGTATGGTTTCAAAAGATTTAGAGTATAAGCTATTGTTTACATTGGAATATGATAGAAGCGATGGAACTAAAGGTTTTGTAGAGTATGAAGAATTTTTAGAACTATATAATAAATATTATAAAAAATATTTAGCAGGTAATAGTAATGTTTTTTGGGAAGATTATTTAAGAAAAAATATGTTTCATGAAAAAATTCCTACTGAAATAAAAGATTTAATAAAATATTTAATACAAAAACATAATATGCCAGAAGTTAGAATAAGATATCTAATTATAGATATGATGGAAGCTTATAGAAAAAAGAGTGTCAAAATTGAAGAATTCTACAAAGGTAAATGTATAGCAAGAGTAGAGATAGATAAAAATGAATTATCAAGATATGAATATGTAAAATGCACAAATTCTGATTATGAATATATATGTGATTATCCTGATATAAAAGATAAACTTTGGACTAAATTTGAATACTTTGCTTATATAAAAGATAGGATTAATAATAAAAAAATAGCTCAGAGTATTCTCGCTTATAAAACCGGCACACCTTTTTCTTTATATGCTATAATCTTTGACAAAACTTCTCCATTTCAGAGAGCAGCTGGTGTAGAATTATGCAATAAAAATATAAGTGTGCGTGGTGGTGAAGAATGCAATGATATATTTATAGACAATTTTATTAATAATAATGAGATGAAAAATAAGTAATTTTTACATATAGCAAAATAAAGCAATAAAAATATTTAAATTCTAAGAATTTAAAAATTATATTTCAACTCTAAAATACATTTACAAACCAAAAAATATTCTTAAATAATGCTATGATATGAAAAAAATAAAGGAGAATAAATGCTTAAAAAAATTTGTTTATTACTTATGCTAGTTTTTAATTTAAATGCTTTTGAATTTGTTCATAAAGATAAAATACCAAAAACTCCCATATATACTTTATTTGATTTAAGCAAAAAAGGCACTAAATTTGAAATAATCTTTAAGCCACAAAGAAAAGATATAGGAGAGCATTTAGGACTTTATGCTTTTTATCCTTTGCGTTTTGAATATGGTAAAGTAGGTAAGAATTTTTACTCAGTTCATTTATACGATGAAAAACTAGAAAATGATATACGAAATAATCCTTATTATCCACTTGCTCTCGATATTAAAATATATGAGCTTACTAAAGATGGTGATGAGATATTAGTATTTGATAAAGTCGCTACACCAAATGAAAATACAAGAGTAAGTGGTAGAATAAGTATAAATATTAAAAATGAAAAGGTTCATGTAGCAATAAGATATCTTGGATTTTACTTTATACCTGAAAATAAAACATATAAAGCAGTCATTACAAATCTAATAGATGATGATAATATAAGGGGTGATTTTACAAAAATCGCAATTAAAGTTGATAGAAGCAAACATTAATAAGGAGAAAGTTTGTATAACTACTTGTGTAATTAATTTAATCTCTTATACTACTAATAACCTATATAAATAAGAAAATTTAGGGTAATTGAAATTGTTTTAATAATTTTGCTAATTATTTAAAATTAAATAAATACACCTATAATTAAACATATAATTTATTATTTAATATCAATGTATGCTCATACTATAAATAATACCCATATTTAAAATAATTAACTTTTATACTTGATACATTTAAAATACAAAAAAATAAATTTAAATACAATTTAAACAAAAATTAAGAATGGGGGAGGGTGTATTATACTGATTTTACAAAAAGCATTAAGCTTTAAACCAAATCAAAAGGAGATTAAATGAAAAAATTATTAAGTTTTGCAATATTTGCATCTATGTTAGTTGCTTGTGGGAGTGATACTCCTAAAGCTGATGATACTCCAGATGTTGTAGTTAAAAAATGTTTGAAGTTAGTGATTGAAGAAGATAAACAAGCTGTTAAGTGCTTTAATTTTAAATCAGAAGATAAAAAAATTTATTAGAAAAAATGTCTTATAAAGCAAAGAGCATTAAAGAAATGGGTAGTATTAAATCAATAGAAACAAGCTTAGACTATGAGTTAGGAGGCGAAGCTGGAGTTAGATTAAAGTAACATTTAATAATGGTGAAAGTTTTTCTAAAGAAATGAACCTTATAAAGATAAATAATACTTGGTATATGGAACGCTAATTTTAGTTATTACAATTTAAGATTTATTGGAATTTATTTTAAGGATAAATTCCAAGCTTCATTAATAAAATGCAATAACTTAAACTCTTAAAAATTAAAATTTTACCTTAAAACATATTAAGGAATTTCAAACATTTTAGTGTCTAATTTATTTTAACAATAAAATTAAGCTAAACTTAGCTTTTAAATACTTTTAATGCTCTAGAATTTCAATTAGGAATTTGATTTTTAAAGAGTAACAATCTACTTTTATAAATTTATACAATCATAATTTTTATAATAATTCTTAAAATAAGATTTTATTATCACTAAAGTCATATTCAATCTCACTAACTTCATTTAAATCTTTATCTAGCAGCTTTTTTGCTTCATCACTTGCGAAAAATTCTTTACAATTTTTATCATTTGCATTTATATTTTTAATACGCAAAATACTATTTTTAGCACTTACTTTTATACAAGCACAATACCATTTATTAAAAACTCTCCATTAGGATTTATAGGTGCATAAGTCATATCGCTAATCTTAGCAAATCTACCTTGTGCTACATAAAAAGCAGAAATATCAGAAATTATTATTGATAAATTAGCTGCGTTTTGTTTATGAAAATTAGACTCACTTTTAGGCTCTTCGGATAAAATATTATAAGCTTGTGCATAAAAAAATGCTGCTGTTTTTTTATCCATACTCACACCATCACCTTTAGCATACATTAAAGCTAAAGTCCCGCAAGCTTCAAAATCTCCATCATAACAGCTATCTTTTAAGCTTTTTATATCAGCATTTAAAATCATAAAACATAAAAATATAAAAAATAATTTTTTCATAAACTTTCCTATTTGTTTTTGTAAATTATATATTTGCTTAATTTAATAATACATAAAATAAAATTTCACATTTAAACTAGCTTGTATTATTTTTAAAATAAAAATATTTATAAAATAATATATTTTATAAAAATTTATAGCTTCATTATCTTTTGCTTCATCAAGACTTAAAACCTGTGTTTTACACCTACAACCCCAGCCATTCGGTGGATAATTATTACGCCAACAATAATGCTCCTTAGGTAAAATTAACCCGTAAAAGACTTTAAGGGCAACTCTAACCCTATTATCCATAATCGCTACATATCTTAAGTAAGGCTTATCGCTTATAAGTTATTTTTTTAAATCTTGCCAAACCATATACTTATCTTAGGTTTTGATTAAAGACAACTTTTAAATGGTGTTTATGAAGTCCGCTAATGCTTTCTAGCTCTTTTACGCAATCTTTAAAGCTTGCACCATTAAATAAGCCTTTTTAAGTATGCTATGCATTCTTTTAAGCATTTCTATCTCACTTATCCCACTTATTAAAAATGTGTGATTATATGCACTAAAGCGAAGTTTATCTAAATCATAATCTTTAGGTAATTCATCATTAAAGTATTTAATTGCGTTAAAGGGTTTAGTTTAAATACATCGCTTAAATCATTCATCACTTAAGCCTTTTAAACTAATATTTGTTAAAACTTGAGCCATTATGTTTTCTAGCTTGTCTTGTTTTATATCTTGATTTAAAAGCTTATTCATAGCGTCTTCATAAGAATTTGAATTTTCAAGGACTTTTAAAAACTGCTCTTACATGTCTTTATCTAAATTCACTACCCAACATCATTAAATCTATATTATCCACAGCTTATTTATTTCATTAAAAAAGCTTTTAAAAACATTATTTATCCTGTAAAGGTATAAATTTAGTTTATATAGTTTTATTATTCAAATATTTTGAACCTATATAAAACTTAATCTACCCCCCCCCAACACTAAAAACTTATATCCTAATTATGTTTTATATGCGTAATAAATACTTTTATATAATCAATCTAATTAATTTAATTACTTACTAAGCTTAGGTATTAACTTACTCTAAAGTATTTAATTAAGTTTAATTTTTATTACTTTAAATCACTGATTAAACTTAGCATAAAAACATTTTAGTACTAATTACTTATCTTCTAAAAACAATCTAAGCCCTAATTACTGCAAAAGAATTTAAATCCAAATTTTATATAAGCTTAATTTTTAAAAACTTAGACACTTCGTTTTTTAAAAACTTTGTTTTAAATAAACTCTATTTAAATAAACCTAATTGTATAAACACCTCATTTACTACTAATATTGCTTATTAAAGATAAAGATTTGATAGCATAAATAAGAAATTTGCTACCAATAATATTACTTAATTAAAATTGGAAAAAATAATATTTAATTACAATCCTTCACTACCAATATTATTTTTCAACCACTCATATTACCTTAATGATGTTTTCATATGAGATTATGGCTTATGTCTAAATATTATTATCATATTGCTTTAACTTTAGCTACCTAAAAAACAATTAATCATCTAAGCTTATTAAATACATAATTCTTTAAACATATAAAGCTACTTAAATTAAATAAGCATACTCATATAAATATTTTATACATATAACTTATAAATACTTCTAGCATATACTAAAACTACTTAAAGCAAATAAAAAACCTATATAAAAAAGTAAGAGCTATATTGTATAAGTATCATTTAAAATATCTATTTTTATAATCTCATACTAAAAAACATAATTAAGCAAATTATTTAAAGTAAAGGTTTTAAAAAGGCTAACCAATAAATAGTTTTTAAAGTAATAAATGAATATAATAATAAAAAAA